>NZ_JALKFU020000592.1 GCF_023242965.2 Frankia sp. AgKG'84/4 | reverse complement strand
TGTCGAGGCCGAGCTGGCCCAGGCGCGCCTGATCGCGCGCGGCCAGACCCCCGGGTTCGCCGGCGCGTCCTGGTCGGCTCCGGACTGGCGGCGCGGGCCCTTCGGGGTCGGTCCCTCCGGTGCCGGCACCCAGGGCGGCGCCGGGCGGCGCTACCGCCCGGGGCTGTGGCAGGTCGGGCAGGTGATCATCCCCGCGCAGGGGTCGGACGGCGGGCACAGCACGGTGCCGCTCGCCGTGCCCCTGCTGGACGCCCGCAATCTGCGGATCGAGACGTCCCGCGGGCAGCGCGCCGGCGCCGTCGACCTGGTCCGCGGTCTGCTGACCCGGATCCTCGCCGCGGCCCCCGCGGGCCGCGTCCGCCTCGTCGTCTACGACCCGCACGAGCTCGGTGCCGGGCTCGCCGGGTTCGCGCCGCTGCGCGGGGCGGGCGTCGCCTCGGCCACCATCACCGGCCGCGCCCGGCTGGAGGAGCGCCTCGCGGAGCTGTCCACCGAGGTCGGCCGGATCACCAGCGAGCGCCTCGCCGGGCGCTACGACTCGCTGCGGGACCGGGAGAACGCCGGCCAGGGCCGCCCGGAGCCGTGGCTGGTCTTGGTGCTGCTCGGCGAGCCGCGCCTGTACGACGAGGGGGCCAGGGCGCTGTCGGCCGTCGCCGCGCAGGGCCCCGCCTGCGGCGTCAGCGTGATCTCCATCGTGCAGCGCGCCGTGCCCGGCCCGGACGCCGTCGAGCTCGCCGACGCCGCGCACCCCGTCGACCCGGACGCGGACGAGACCGGCTTCGACGACGAGGAGACCGACCCGGTCGCCGACCCGCTGCCCAACTCGGTGACGTTCACCGCGGTCGACCTGCTCGTCGACCGGCCGCACTGGCGCGACGCCCGCCCCGGGCAGTGGCGCACCTCGCTGACCGGCCTGCTACCCGTCGAGCTCGACGAGGCGCCCCCGACCGAGCTGGTCACCGCCGTGACGACGCAGGTCGCCGACGCCGCGCGGCAGGAGGCGTCCCGGCCGCCGGGCATCGTCGACCTGCTCCCGGCGGCATTGTGGGGCTCCGACAGCGCCGCGGGGATCACGGTTCCGGTCGCGATCGGCCAGGACGGCCCGGTGAGTCTGACCTTCGACGACGACACCGTCCACGCGCTCGTCGGCGGCCAGGCCGGCGCCGGCAAGTCGACCCTGCTGCTCGACACCGTCTACGGCATCGCCGCCCGCTACGGCCCCGACCAGGTCCGGTTCCACCTGCTGGACTTCAAGGAGGGCCTGGAGTTCGCCCAGTTCGCCGGCGGCCCGGCCGACCCGTTCTTCCTGCCGCACGCCGACACCGTCGGTATCGAGAGCGACCGCGAGTTCGGCGTGGCGGTGCTGCGCGCGGCGCGGGAGGAGATGCGCCGCCGGTCGGTGTCGATGCGCGCCGTCGGCGCCCGGGACCTGCGGGGACTGCGCACCGGTGACCGGACGTCCGCATGGCCGCGGATCATCGTGGTGGTGGACGAGTTCCAGGTGATGCTCACCCCGCTCGACGAGATCGCCCGCGAGGCCGTCGCCCACCTGGAGGTACTTGCCCGCCAGGGCCGCGCCTACGGCATCCATCTGCTGCTGGCCAGCCAGACCCTGTCCGGCATCGACGCCCTCGACTCCACCGCGGGCAAACGCGGGTCGATCTTCGGGCAGTTCGCGCTGCGGGTGGCGCTGCGCACCTCGATCTCCGAGTCCCGGGTCCTGCTGTCCACCGCGAACGAGGCGGCGGGGGCGCTGTCCGGTGTCGGCGAGGCGATCGTCAACCGCCGCAACGGCCATCCGGCCGGCAACGAGCACGTCCGGGTCGCCTTCCCCGATCCCGAGGTGATCGCCCGGCTGCGGGACCAGCTCGCGACGGCCACCGCCCGCAGCCTGCCCACCGCCGCGCCGCCACGGGTCTTCGTCGGCCACGCCCCCGCGATCCTCGACGACAACGCCGTCTACCGGGCCCTGGCCGGCCGACCGGCGTCGCGGGCAGTCGAGTCCGCCCGCGAGCAGGCCGCCGCCGCGATCGACGGCGCGCCGCTCCACGGCCCGGAGCGGGCCGCGGCGGGCGCCAGGGGCGACGCAGGACTCGTCTCCACCGGGTTCGCCATGGACGGCGCCATGGACGGCGCCATGGACGGCCCCTGGACCGGGGCCTGGGACGAGACCGACGCGCCGGCGGGCCGCGGTGAGCGGCCGGGTCCCGGCGGCGATCCGCTCGCCCTGGTCGGTGTGCCCGTGGACCTCGCCCCGGCCGCGGTGGGAGTGCGCTTCGCCGCCTCACCGGGGCGTCATCTCGCCGTACTCGGCCCGCTGCGGCGCGAAGCCGTCGGCATGGTGCAGGCGGCGGCGGCCAGCGTCGCGCGGCAGGTGCCGACCGGCGGCCTCATCGTCGAGATCGTCGCGGCCGAGCCGACGGCGATGGGGGCGGCGCAGATGCTCGCGAGCCGGATCCGGCGGGCGGGTCATCCGGTCCACGTGGTCGACGTCACCGGCCTGCGGGCCGTGCTCGTCGCCGCCGCGGACGACACCCGGGCCCGGGAGAACGCCGCCCTCGCCGGCAGCGGCGGGGACACGCCACCCCTGCGGCTCGTCGTGGTCTTCGCCATGGACGCCGGTCGCGCCGCCCTGGAGGCCAAGGACCCGACCAGCCGCCGGGCCGGCCTCGACGACCTGCGCACCGTGACGCGGCGCGGCCCCGCCCAGGGGGTCCACCTGATCGGCTGGTGGCGCGGGGTGTCCCGGATGTCGGAGGACCTCGGCCCGGTGAACCGCGACGACATCGCGGCCTGGGCCGCGGCCGGCGTGCCCGGCAACGAGCTGTTCGCCCTCGCCGGGCACCGCCCGGTGCCCGGCGGGACGCTGCCGAACCGCGCGGTGCTCTTCGACCGGCACACCCAGTCCGAGCCCCGCACAGTGGTGCCGTTCGCCCCGCTGGTACACGGGTAGACCGGCGATGATCGGGAATGATGATCCGCGCGTCGGGCCCGACGGCCGCACCGACCCGACCCCCCGCGGCCCGGCCGGCGGCTGGCGCCCCCGGATCCACGACCAACCGCGCGAGGCGGCGAGACGCGGGACACCGGCCGGCGAAGGCGCGGATGCCGACGCCGAAGGAGAGACAACGGCGCAGGGAGAGACAACGGCGCAGGGAACGGCAGTGCCGCAGGGAACGGCAGTGCCGCAGGGAACGGCAGTGCCGCAGGGAACGGCAGTGCCGCAG
>NZ_JALKFU020000591.1 GCF_023242965.2 Frankia sp. AgKG'84/4 | reverse complement strand
GCCCCGGCCCCGGCCGCCGTGGCGGCCCTCGCGTCCGGGCCGGTCGGGTCCACGGGGCGGGCCCGCGCCAGGACGCGCAGCGCGAGACCGTCCTCGTTGGTCCGGTGGACCAGCCCGCGGTCGCTCACCCCCGCCGCCGAGCCGAGGTCGTTCTCCACCCGGTCGCCGGTCATGCCGGCCCGGGGCAGCGCGGCGCCGCAGCGCTCGCAGAAACGGTCCTGGGCCCGCACGGTCGCGCCGCACGCCGAGCACGCGGTCGCGTGCCGGTCCTCGCCCGCCGGCCCGGCCGGCTGGGCCGCGGTGGCCTCCTGCGCGGTGGTCTGCACGTCGGTGGCCTCCTGATCGGTGGTGGTCGGGCCGCCCGCGGGCCGCGCGGCGAACTCCTCATGATGAGGCCGCCGGTCCGCACTCTCGGCGGCGGTCACCGCGGCGCTCCGGGACGCCCGTTTCGGGCCCGGGATCCGGGGGGCGCCACGCCGGGGAGGAACTCCCCGGCCATGCGCGTACCTGCCACCGCCCCGTTCGATTCCCTCCGGCGTCCCGTCCCGTCCCGCGCGCGGGTCCGGTCACCGGCCGGGCCGGTGGCAGACGATGTCTGATCGTAGGCCGCGGATGACGAGGGGAGCCGACAATGTCGGGTTGTCGTCACCCATTCGATCGGTGACCGGACCGGGGACGCCGCCAGCGCGGGCGCACTCAGTGCCGGTCGGCCGGGACGGTCGCGTACGTGCGCAGCCCGGCGACCTCCGCCAGCGGAGTCGGATGGGCCAGCAGATATCCCTGGCCGTAGGGGATGCCGGTAGCCATCACCGTGGCCAGTTCGGCCGCCGTCTCGATGCCCTCCGCGACGATGTGGCCGCCGATCTCATCCGCGACCTGGACCAGTCCGACGGCGATCGCCCGCCGCGCCGCGTCGATGTCGATACCACGGGTGATGATCCCGTCCAGCTTGGTGATCTCCGGGCGCAGTCGCAGGAGCTGTTCGAGGGCCGCGTAGCCGGTGCCGATGTCGTCGATGGCGATGCGGACCCCGCGTCTGCGCAGCAGGTCGACGGCCAACAGCAGACGGTCGTCGTCGGCGATCCGCTCATGCTCGGTGATCTCGACGATGACGCGGCCGGCGGCGAAGTCCGGCAGCAGGTCCACCACGCCCGCGATGATGGTCGACGGCGAGGCGTTGATCGCCAAGGTGAGCCCGGCGGGCAGCTCGGGCAGGACGGCACACGCCCGGGCGAAGGCCATCCGCTCCAACTCCGTGGCCAGGCCCACGGCGGCGGCGTTCTCGTACCAGCTCTGCGGGTCCTCGGCCATCCCCGGGAACCGCGACAGGGCCTCGAGCCCGACCATCCGCTGGTCCCGCAGCCGGAAGATCGGTTGAAAGACCACCAGCGGCCCGCCGCCATCGATGACATCGCTGACCTGCGACCAGAGCCGTCGTCGGCGCGACCACATCTCCTGCAGGTCGAGGACGACGTCGGTGAGGAACGCGGCCATCAGCCGCAGGAACCGCCCGTCGCGTTCCGGCGCGGCGGGCCGCGGTCGGTGCGACAGGCAGGCCAGGACGCCGTAGTTCAGGCCATCACCGTCGAGCACCGGCACGCAGGCGTACGCCCCGACGCCCGCCAGGCCGAACCCACCGCCCAGCGGATCGCCCGACGTGCCTCCCGGGGCACCCCCAGGTGGGCCGGCCCTCCCCTCGCCGGGCCTCGTTCGGGTCACGCCGACCCCGGGCAGCACCTCCTCGAGCGGGCCACGGCGGGGCAGGCGGTCACCCGGGGCCACCCCGAAGCCGGCGGCGTCACCTCGCAGCACCTGCAGCACCAGGTGGTCGTCCTCCACCCGGGCCAGCATCGCGAGATCCATACCGAGCTGCCGACGCAGGACGTCCAACAGGTCCGCCACGATCGTCTCCGCCTGAGGAAGATCCACCGGCGTGGCGGGTCGCATCACCCTGGTCGGCACGCCAATCACCTCCACCAGGTGCATGCCCCGGGCCACCCTCGGCCATGCGGCCCGCGTGTCCGCGGACCCGTGGTCACTCAGGCGAGCGCCACTGTGACCGCGTCGCGGATGAGGTCCGCCAGCCGGGGCGGCGCTCCGCGCCCGGCCCGCACGTGCAGCGGTTCGGGATCCGCCGCCGGCAGGTCGTCGCGCCGGACCAGACCGGGGGGCACCGGGCCCACGTCGGCGAGCAGCGCCACGCCCACCCCGGCGCGGGTCGCCTGCAGCACGCCGGCGAGATGGCCGGCCTCACCGGCGATCCAGGCGGTCCGCCCGACCCGCGCGAGAGTGCTCAGCGCCTGCCGGCGGATCGTGCACGGATCGTTGATCGCCACCAGGGGGAGGGGACGGTCGGGCGGCGGCGGCGTCCACCCCGCCGCGGCGTACCAGGCCAGGCGCAGGGCGCCGGCCGGGCGGCAGGCGGGGCTGTGCGCCGCGCCGATGAGAACGGCGACGTCGACCGCGCCGTCCTCGAGCGCCTCGGTGATGCGCGCGCCCCGATCGAGGCGGAACTGGATCCGCGCCTCCGGGTAGCCCGCGGTCAGCGCGGCCATCCACAACGGCAGCAGATGGTCCGCCGCGTGCTCCGTCGCCCCGACGGTGATCGTCGAGGGCCGCGCCGGGGCGCCCACGCCGAGCTGGACGAGAGCGCCGTCGTGCAGGTCGAGCAGGCGACGCGCCGCGGTGAGCAGCAGCTCGCCGTCGGGGGTGAACCGGGTGGCGCGCCCGTCGGGGGCGACCAGCGGCCGGCCGATGGTCTTCTCCAGCCGGCGCACGTGCTGGCTGACCGCGGACTGGGACACGCACAGGACCGCCGCTGCCCGCCGGAACCCGCCACTGTCCGCGATCGCGACGAGGCTGCGCAACGCCGTGATGTCGAGCGTGGAGGGCACAGGGCGCACCATAACACGACTGATCGCGAAATCTGATCGGTGTGATTGCGGATCGGCGTTGGACAACCACAGGAAAACCGATAATTCTGGTCGACATGGTCGACAAGCCCTGCGCACCCCGGTTCGGGCAGGTCAGCGCTGCCCATGCCGGTCGCGCCGGGCGGCGGCCGCTGCCCCGGCGGGTATTGACCCGCCGCAGGATCGTCGACTTCGGGATCCTCGCGTCCTCCTGCTGTCGCTGACGCTGCTGTCGCTGCGGCGGGGGGGGGGGGCGGGGGGGCGGGGCCGCCCCCCCCCCCCCCCCCCCCCCCCCCCCCCCCCCCCCCCCCCCCCCCCCCCC
>NZ_JALKFU020000590.1 GCF_023242965.2 Frankia sp. AgKG'84/4 | reverse complement strand
GTCGACAGGCCGGGGCTCGTCGACAGGCCGGGGCTCGTCGACAGGCCGGGGCTCGTCGACAGGCCGGGGCTCGTCGAGGCGGCGGGCGGGCGCGTCAGGCGGTCGGCTGGCAGCCGGGGCACCAGAACAGGTTGCGGGCGGCGAGCCGGGCGGCGCGGACCTCGCTGGCGCACACCAGGCAGGGCTGGCCGGTGCGCCGGTAGACGTAGACCTCGCCGCCGTGGTCGTCAACGCGGGGCGGGCGGCCCATCGCCTCGGGGGTGTGGGCCGGGCGGACGGTGTCGATCCGCCCGCTCGCCACCCCGTCGGCCATCAGGACGCGCAGGTCGGCCCAGATCTCGGCCCACTGCGGCGCGGTCAGCTCGCGGCCGGGCAGCAGCGGGTGGACGCCGGCGCGGAACAGCACTTCGGCCCGGTAGATATTGCCGGGCCCGGCGACCACGGTCTGGTCGAGCAGCAGGGCGGCGATCGGCGTGCGACTGCGGGTGATCCGCCGCCAGGCGAGGTCGGGGTCGGCGTCGGCGCGCAGCGGGTCGGGGCCGAGCCGCGCGCGCAGTGCCGTCATCTCGCCGGCGCCGAGCAGCTCGCACGCGTTCGGGCCGCGCAGGTCGGCGTACCCGGGGTCGGCGGCCAGCCGAAGCCGGACGGCTCCGGTCGGCACGGGGGCCGGCGCCGGCCCGAGGGCGTAGGTGCCGTAGAGGCCGAGGTGGACGTGCAGGACGTCGTCGCCGCCGAAGGTCAGCAGCAGGTGCTTTCCGTGCGCCTGCGCGTCGGTCAGCATTCGGCCGTCGAGCCTTCGAGCGCCTTCGGCGAAACGCCCCTGGGGACTCGCCGCCTCGATGGTCCGTCCCCGGAACATCTTCAGATGCTTGGTCGCCAACCGGTGGACGGTGTGACCTTCAGGCATGGTCGGGTGAGCATACCGAGGCGGTCCGGCGTCGGTCCCCCCGGCGCGTGCGCCCAGGGAACCCGCACTTAGAATCGACGTGGGCACAACACCCCACAAAAAGTTCCACTACCATTGCGCGAACGGGCCATCGGCGTGGATTTTCCGAGACCCGCACCACGCCGGTCGCGCGAACACTTTGTTTGGCCTGCTTGCACCCGCCGGAGGGCACACCCGCGGGGCCGCGCTCCCGCCATTGATTCTCGCGGACCGTGTCCAGTCCGTCAGCACGCGGTAAGTGTCGCACCCAAGGTCCGACCGGTAATCGGACAGATCGGGCAATTGCCTGTCATAGTGATGCAGCGACAGGACCGGGTGACACAGCGACAAGGCCGGATACCGCGTGATAGCGCCAGCTCAACGCCCTCCGCGGGCCACGGGCCGGCCAGCAGGAGGTGTTGTGTGCATCAGGTGCCCGTGAGCGTCGTGATCCCAGCCTACAACGAATCACACCGGCTTCCGAAGTCACTTCCCGTCCTGTCGGACGCACTGCGCCGGTACGCCCCCGACGCCGAAGTGATCGTCGTCGACGACGGCAGCGAGGACGAGACCGCCCGGGTCGCCGCCGATCTGCTGCGGGACAACCCGAACGGCCGGGTGATCAGCCTGCCACGCAACGGCGGCAAGGGCGCGGCGGTCCGGGTCGGGGTCGGGGCCGCCGTCGGCGAGGCGATCGTCTTCATGGACGCCGACCTGGCCTCCGACCTCGCCGACCTGCCGAATCTGCTGGCCGCACTGGAGCACGCCGAGGTCGCACTCGGGTCCCGGCGCCTCGGCGGCGACGCCGACCGCGACTTCACCCGCCAGCTCGGCAGCTGGGCGTTCAAATGGCTCATCCAATTAGTCGTGCCGCTCGGAATAGCCGACACCCAGTGCGGCTTCAAGGCATTCCGGCACACCGAGGCCAAGCTCCTGTTCGATCAGACGCAGGTCACCGGATTCGCTTTCGACGTCGAGGTGCTCGCCCTCGCGAAAGCGCTGGGATACCGCATCGCCGAGGTCCCGGTGCGCTGGCAGGAGCAGCCCGACGGCACCTTCAACACACTGCAGCACACCCCGGCGATGATCGCCGAACTACTCCGCACCCGACGCTACGTCCGCCGCGTGAACCGGTCGCTCGCGGCCCGCCCCGGCCGACCGGCCACCGCCCGTCAGCCGGCCCGCTCCCGGCAGCCGGCCCACGCCCAGCGAACGACCCGGGCGCCCCGCCATCGGGTGCTCGCCGGAGTCGGCGCCGAGCTGGACCGCCTCGGCACGGACCACTTCCGCACGGACCACTTCGGCACGGACCACTTCCGCACGGACCACCTCCGCACGGACCAGGCCGAGCTGGCCTTCGCCGGCACGAGTCCCGGCGAGACGACCCGGCCCCTGCGGATTCGGCAGTCGGCCGCGCCGGTACGGCCCGCACGCGCGAACCGGCCGGGCGTCCCCGCGCCGCGACCCGAGTTCACCGCCGGACCGCCGCGGGGACGGGGTCAGACCGCGCTGTTCGCGGCCTCGACCGCACCGTTTCCGGACCTGCCCGCGCCCACCCGGGACCCGTCCGCCGCCAGCCAGTACGCCACGGGCCCGTCCGCTTCCGGTGGGGAGCCGCACGGCCCGCGGGGCCGCGGCCACGCACCATCCGGACCCGACCGCCCGGCCCGACCACACGCGGCGACCGGCCCGGGTCAGGCTGACGCCCCGGCCGCCGCGACGCGCACGCCCCGCTGGCACCTGCTGTGGATCGCGATCGCGTACGCGGCGCTGTTCGTCACCCAGGCGCCGGGCCGGGTGACCGCCGACACCAAGATGTCGGTGGCCGTCGACCCGTGGGGCTTCCTGGCGCGCGCGACCCACCTGTGGGACTCCTCGGCCGACTTCGGCGCCATCCCGAACCAGATCGCCGGCTACCTGTTCCCGATGGGGCCGTTCTTCCTCGCCGGGAAGCTGCTGGGACTGCCCCCGTGGCTCACCCAGCGGCTCTGGATGGGCCTGCTGCTGACCGTGGCGACCTGGGGGGTCATCCGCCTCGCCGACACCCTGCGGATCGGGCGGCCGACCAGCCGGGTTCTCGGCGGCCTCGGCTACGCCCTCTCCCCGATGTTCCTCGGCAAGATCGGCGCGACGTCGGTGTCGATGACCGGCGCGGCGATGCTGCCCTGGATCGTCCTGCCGCTGCTGCGTGCGCTGCGCCCGGACGGCGCCGGCGGGGACGACACCGGCCTGGCCGGGCCGGTGTGCCTGCCCGACGGGGCGTCCGCCGAGCGGCCCGAGGCCCTGTACGGCGCCCGGCGGGCGGGGCG
>NZ_JALKFU020000058.1 GCF_023242965.2 Frankia sp. AgKG'84/4 | reverse complement strand
GGGTCGGCCCGGGCGGGGTACGCCCCATCAGCAGCGCGGCGGTGCTCGCCGCGCCGACGGCGTTGCCCGCCAGGAAGATCCGGGCGGCCCAGCTGTTCCGCGCGGCCGGCACGGCGATGGCGACCAGCGCGACGTGGGCGATCGGCCCGAACGAGGAGCGGACCAGCCGGTGTCCCCACAGCTGCGGGGTGACCGGCAGCGCGCCGGGCACCAGCGCGGCGCGGCGCCGCCAGAGCATGTCGAGGTTGCCGGCGACGATCCTGGTCCGCCGCTCCCATTCGCCGGTGTAGTCGGGCGCGGCCTGCTCGATGGAGTACGCCTCGGGCTCGTAGACGACCCGCAGGCCGCCCTCGAGGACGTCGAGGGCCAGCCAGGCGTCGTCGACGGCCGTGTCGCCGGGCAGCGGGCGGAACGCCTGGCGGCGGAACATCAGCATCTCGCCGACGACGCCGATGGTGGCTCCGGTCGCGGATTCGCAGCGCTTGAGCCAGGACTCGAACTTCCAGTAGAAGCCCTGCGCGCCGGCCGGATCGTCGACCTGCTTCTCCCCCGCGACCGCGCCGACCGTCTCGTCGGTGAAGTGGCGGGCGGCGGCGCGCAGCGCTCGCGGGGCGAGGACCGCGTTGGCGTCGGTGAGCACGACGACGTCGTGGCTGGCCGCGGCGACGCCGCGGTTGACCGCACGCGCCTTGCCGAGCCGCTCGCCGGAGGACAGCACGCGCACGCCCGGCCGCCGCGAGGCCTCGGCCGTCTCCGTGTCGTCCGCGACGACGATGATCTCCATCAGCCCCGGGTAGTCGGTGCCGGCGAGCTCGTCGAGCTTTGTCCCAATTACGGCGGATTCGCGATACGCGGAAACGACAACGCTCAGGGCCGGCCAGTTATCGGGATCGGCCGGCACCTGCGATTCCAGACCGCGGCTGCGCAACCCGATATAAATCGGGTACAGAACGTGACCGTAAACGGCTGCGGTGCCAAGGGCCGCCACGGCGGCTCCTCGGCCGATGGTCCGGACACCTGTCATGACTACAACGGTAGCGTTCACAGCGGCGGTCGGCGCCAACGGCTCCGCCCGTGCCGCAACGCACCCCCGCCGCCGTGACGCCGTGCCACCGGTCCAGTGCCCGAGTGGTCCCCGGCCGCCCTCCCTCGCGGGCAGCCGGCGGATGACGGTTACAGTTGGACCGGTGAGCGACTCCACGCGCTGGATCGTCGTTGTCGAGGAACCCTTTCTCCCCGCGGACGCCGGCGGTCGGGTGGAGACATTCAGTTTCCTCACCGCGGCCTCCGCGGCCGGAATACGGATGCAGGTTCTCGTGCCCGCCCGCGAGGAACTCGACATCGCCTCGTACGAGGAGGCGATCCCCGGTTCGGCCGTCATCCGGCTACGCCGCGACGACAGCCCGCGCGCCCATCTGACGACCAAGCCGTTCATGCACGCGTCCCGCCCGGTCGCCCCGCTGCGCCGGGCGCTGGAGGCGACGCCGCCGCGCGCCGACGCCGTGATCAGCTACAGCTGCCGGTCCTCCCACCTCGGTGAGGAGATCGCCCGGATCTGGAAGCTGCCGCACCTCGTGCGGGCGCACAACGTCGACTCGGAGTTCTTCCGGGTACTGGCCCGCAGCAGCACCGGCCCGAAGGCCGTCGCCTACGAGATGGAGTACCACAAGCTGCGGCTCGCGGAACTGGCGCTGCACCACTCCCCGCTGGTCACCTGCATCGCGGACATCTCGCTGGAGGACCACGAGTGGCGCCGCACGCGCGCCAGCGTGCCGACCTTCCACCTGCCCCCGTTCCTGCCCGTCGGCGCGCTGCGGGCCGGCACCGGCGCGACGGGATCCGCCGGTGATCCGGGTGCGGCGGGCGGCGCGGACCCCGGTGAGCAGCGGCTCGTGTTCGTCGGCTCGCTGGACACGCCGACCAACATCGAGGCGCTGCGCTGGTTCCTCGGCGGCTGCTGGCCGACGATCCGGGTCCGCCACCCGCAGGCGATCTTCCAGGTGGTGGGGCGCCGTCCCGAGGACGGCCTCGCCGCGTGGCTGGGTGGCTTCGACGGCGTCGAGCTGCACACCGATGTCCCGAGCGTCGCCGGCTACCTCGCCGCGGCAAGCCTGTCGGTGAACCCGATGCGCTCCGGCTCCGGCGTCAACATCAAGGCGATCGAGGCGATGGCGAGCGGTACACCGGTGGTGAGCACCGAGACCGGCAGCCGAGGCCTGGGCTGGACCGCCGGGACGCACCTGCTGGTCGCCGACGGGCCGGGCGAATTCGCCGCCGCGGCCTGCGACCTGCTCGCCGACCCAAGGCGGGCGGCCGCGATCGGCGCCGCCGGGCGCGCGTACGTGCTGCGCGAGCTCGACCACGGCTCGCTCATCCGGCAGATCCAGGAGCACCTCGGCGGCAGCTGAGCAGGCCGGGCCCCCCGACCGGCGCTCGGCGCTTCAGAGCAGCGCGTGGTAGCGGTTCTGGGTGGCTTCGAGGCCGTCGGTGATGAGCATCTCGACGGAGTCTGCGGCGTGCTCCAGCAACAGCGGCAGCTCGCGGCGCTCGGTCGTCCCGAAATCACGCAGCACGAAGTCGGCCGGATCCATCCGGCCGGGTGGACGGCCGATGCCGATCCGAACCCGCAGGTAATCGCGGGTTCCCAGGACCGAGGAGATCGAGCGCAGGCCGTTGTGGCCGTTATCCCCGCCGCCACGCTTGAGACGCACGGCGCCGAACGGGATGTCCAGCTCGTCATGCAGAACGATGATCCGAGCCGGATCGACCTTGTAGAACGTCCGGGCCGCCCCGACCGGGCCGCCGGACAGGTTCATGAACGACAGCGGTCGGGCCAGCACCGCCCGGACGCCGACGAGGCGTACCTCGGCGACGTCCGCACGGGACCGGTGCGACTTCAACCGTGAACCGGTTCGCTCGGCCAGCAGGTCGAGAACCATAAAGCCGGCGTTGTGCCGGTTGCCGGCATAGCCCGGACCGGGATTGCCCAGTCCGACGACGAGCCAAGGCCCGTCGTCGGTCGGGATGTTCGTCATCGCCAGCGCATCCACTAGTCAGGGCGAGATGGCCGTGAGTCACCTGGACTCGGCCGACCTGACGCCGGCCGAGACAACACGTCCGCGAGGTTAGGCGGACGCGCCCGCCGCAGCGGTCTCCTCGGAACCCTCCGCCGGCGTCTCGCCGAGGTCGGATTCGACCTGGGCCGTGGTCCGCTTGGCGAGGCACTGCACGATGACGGTGTCGGGGTCGGCGTCGAGCTCCGAGCCCTCGGGCAGCGCCACCTGACGCGCCAGAATGGCCGTGCCCGGCTCCAGACCGGTGATGTCGACCTCGATCGGCCCAGGCAGCAGCGTCGCGTCGGCCTTGACCGCGATCGTGGCCGCCTGCTGGTCGACCAGCGTGTCGGGGTGGGGCTCACCGATCACATTGATCTGGATGTCCGCGACGACCTTCTCGCCTCGGTTGACCAGAACCAGGTCGATGTGTTCGAAACTGCCCTTGATGGGGTGGCGCTGAACGTCCTTCGCGAGCGCGAGCTCGGTGCCGTCGGCCAGTTCGAGCGTCAGCAGGACGTTCGTTCCAGCGTTGGTCTTGAAGGCGTGCAGCAGGTCGTGCGCGGGAAGCGCGATGTGCCGCGGCGGCTTGCCGTGACCGTAGAGAACGGCCGGGACCTTGCCGGCACGGCGAGTGCGACGAGCACCGCCTTTGCCGAACTCGGTGCGCGGCTCCGCGGCGATGCGGACCTCGGACATGGCGACGCTCAGTCCTTCCAGACGTGGGATTCCGTCGCCGGAGGGCGGACGAACCACCGCGGCGCGGTCCTTCACAGTACCGGACTCCGCACGACGAAGGCGCACCCCCCCGATCTGTCAAGACCCGAGCCGTCCCGAGGCCCGCCACCGAGGGCGGTTTCGGCCGGGTTGGTCACCCGCCCGGACGCCCGCCCACCGCCGGACGCACCCGACGGTGAGCGCGACCCCCTGAGCCCACAGGTCGGGGCCGCCAACCGCCGCCCACGATCCGCCCGCGCACCCGCCTGCCCGCCGCTCGGGCACCGCCAACACGTCGGTGCCACGCCGACCCACCCCAGCGGGCTCGACAGCGGACCCGAGCCGCCGCCCCGCCCGGCGTGCGGTTGGATCCCACCGCGGCTGACCCGAACGCCAGGTACCGGTCAGCACAGGACCACGCCGGCCGCCCGGCTGCCGGCTGCCCGGCTGCCACCGGCACCGGCACCGCCACCGCCACCGCCACCGCCACCGCCACCGCCACCGCCACCGCCACCAGCGAGGATGACCCGACCGCCCCGGGCCGGCGACCCGATCGCCCCGGGCCGGAGTCGGGACTAGCGGCCCGCAGACGACGCCCCACCGCCGGGTGAGAGGCCCTGGCGCGGACCGGCCCGACGGCCACCAGCGCTTGCATCCGCCCAGCCGGACCACCCACCGCGATCAACGCCCACGCCCCCCGCCGCCCGAACCGACCGACGCCACCGAACGGCGGCGCGCGCCACGTGCACGGGAAACCGGGTTCGGGCCGCTTCTGTAGGGGCAAAACGGGCGCCGACCACGTCAGAAGCGGCCCATCACCGGCGGTTTCGGCGCCGGCCGCCGCCCACGTACCGGGTGATGTCCAGGTCACCGTCGATAACCTTGCCGGCAACTAGCCCGACCGCCCCGAAGGCCAGGACGACCAGAAACTCGCCGAGCCCGCCGAACGCCAAAGCGAGCCCGGCGATCAGCCCACTAATGAGGCCTGGCCCCGCTGCGCGCATGATGCTGCGTCCTCTCCTTGGGCCGCCGCCCGCCCTTGGCCAGCCCGCCCGTCCCTGGCCAGCCCTCCCGCCCTTGGGCCGCCGCCCGTCCCTGGCCAGGCCGCCCGTCCCTGGCCAGCCCGCCCGTCCCTGGCCAGCCCGCCCGCCGGGGTGATGCGGCTGCCGTGCGCCCCCGGGGATGGCCACCGACAGCCACCAGCCGATCGTCACATATCAACAGCAGAAAGTTACCGACGCGGGTCGGATGTCGGCATTGGCCCTCTGCGGGACCACGCATGGACCAGCCCGCCGACATGATTGCCCGCGCCCGCACCGTCCGATTTCGCCGGTACGGCCGCCGGTTCCCCGAGGTACCTCGCGGGCAGGCGGCCATCAGCGCCGGAGGCGCGGATAGGTTGGATCCGGCCGATCGCACCGCCCGCCCGGGCCAGGCCGCCCGCGCACGAGCACACCCACCCAGCCGGGGAGTGAGACCACCCCGCCCGGCACGGGGCGGGCATGGCCCGTGCGCGCCAGTCAGGTCCATGCGGGCGGGCCCAGTCAGCCGTCGAGCCCATTCGTACAGGTGAGCCTGTGTGAGCCCGAGCGAAGGAGCCTCCGCTGCCTCGATCCCATCCGGGTCCGCGCCACGCCGCGGGAACCGGACCCGCCGCCGTCACCGTCCGGGCTCCGGCCAAGGTCAACCTGCATCTCGGCGTCGGCCCGCTGCGGCCCGACGGCTACCACGACGTGATCACGGTGCTGCAGGCCGTCTCGCTCTTCGACGACCTCACCGCCACCTCACTACCGCCGACCGCCGGGACCGTCGTCGACCTCAAGGACCGCGACAGCTCGGCGAACCCCACCGACGCGGCGGATGACGCCGGCCCGGACAATGCCAGCCCAGGCGATTCCAGCCCGGACAATGCCAGCCCGGACAATGCCAGCCCGGACGATGCCAGCCCGGACGATGCCAGGATCGTCGTCACCGTCGAGGTGGCCGGCGAGGGCGCCGAGGCGTCCCGCGGGCCGGCGACGACGACCCCCGATGTCTCCATCGTCCCGACGGGCATGGACAACATCGCTGTCCGGGCCGCACATCTGGTTGCGGAGGCGGCCGGAATCACCTCCGAGCGTGTGCATCTCGCGCTGGCCAAGGGAATTCCGGTCGCGGCGGGGATGGCCGGCGGCAGCGCGGACGCGGCGGCCGCCCTGGTCGCCTGTGACGCGCTGTGGCAGGCCGGCCTGGACCGCGCCACCCTCGCCGGGCTGGCCGCCCGGCTCGGCAGCGACGTCCCGTTCCCGCTGGCCGGCGGCACCGCGCTCGGCACGGGCCGGGGCGAGCAGCTCACCGACGTCCTGGCGACCGGCGAGTACCACTGGGTGTTCGCGCTGGCGGACGGCGGCCTGTCGACCCCCGCCGTCTACGCGGAGTTCGACAAGCTGTCGGAGGGGCGGCTGCGCACTGGGCCGACCCCGGCGGACGACGTCCTCTCGGCGCTGCGCACCGGTGACCCGGTTCAGCTCGGCGCCGCGCTCGTCAATGACCTTCAGCCAGCGGCGCTGCGACTTCGGCCGGCGCTGCGGCGGGTCCTGGAGACCGGCCGCGAGCTCGGCGCGGTCGGCGCGATCGTCAGCGGATCCGGTCCCACCTGCGCGTTCCTCGCGGCCGGCGCCGGCGCGAGTGTCGATCTGGCCGCGAGCCTGGCCGGCATGGGGGTGGCCCGGGCAGTGCGCCGCGCGTCGGGACCGGCCGCCGGGGCCCGCGTCGTGGAGGGTCTGGACGGGGCGGGCAGCAGTTCGTGAGCGGTGTCCTGGCGACCCTGGAGAACGTCAACGCCGCCTTCGGTATCCGCACGCTGCTGGACCGGGTGAGCCTGGGAATCGGCACCGGGGAGAAGATCGGCGTCGTTGGGCGCAACGGCGCCGGCAAGTCGACCCTGCTGCGGATCATCGCCGGCGAGGCCGAGCCGGACGCCGGCCGGGTGGTCCACGGGAACTCCGTCCGGGTGGGGACGCTGGCCCAGGCGGACGACCTGCCGCCCGATCGGACGGTGCGTGACATCGTCCTCGGCGCCGCCGCGGAGCACGAGTGGGCGGCGGACCCCCGCCGGCGGGGGGTGCTCGCCGGCCTCGGCCTGCTCGATCGCCTCGACGACGTGGTCGGCCCGATGTCGGGTGGCGAACGACGCCGGGTGGCCCTGGCCCGGCTCCTGGTCCAGGACCTCGACCTGATCATCCTCGACGAGCCCACGAACCATCTCGACGTCGAGGGGGTCGCCTGGCTGGCCGAGCATCTGCGGGGCTGGCGGGGCGGCCTGCTGGTCGCCACGCACGACCGCTGGTTCCTCGACGAGGTCTGCGGCCGCGTGTGGGAGGTCGTCGACGGACGGGTCGACGCCTACGAGGGGGGCTATTCGGCCTACGTCCTGGCCCGGGCCGAACGGACCAGGCGCGAGGACGCCACCGAGGCCCGGCGGCAGAACCTGATGCGCAAGGAACTCGCCTGGCTACGCCGCGGACCACCCGCACGGACCAGTAAGCCCCGGTTCCGGATCGACGCTGCCAATGCCCTCATCGCCGACGAGCCCCCGCCGCGCGACGCGATGGCGCTACGCAGCTTCGCCTCCTCCCGGCTGGGCAAGGACGTCTACGACGCCGAGAACCTCACCGTCCGCATGGGCGAGCGCACCCTGTTCGACGGCATCACCTGGCTGATCGGCCCGGGTGACCGGGTCGGGCTGGTCGGGGTCAACGGCGCGGGCAAGACGACCCTGCTGCGGGCGCTGCTCGGCGACGTCAGCCCGACCGGCGGCCGGGTGCGGACCGGGGCGAGCGTCCGCCCGGCGCTGCTATCGCAGGAGGTCGCCGAGCTGCCGCCGAACCTGCGCGCGCTGGAGGCGGTCGAGCAGGTCGGCCGGGTGCTGGAGGTCGAGCGGGGCCGGGAGAAGACCGCCGGCCAGCTGCTCGAACAGTTCGGGTTGCCCTCGTCGCGGCAGTGGACCCGGGTCGGGGAACTCTCCGGTGGCGAGCGGCGCCGGTTGCAGCTACTGCGCCTACTGATGGCCCGCCCGAACGTGCTGCTCCTCGACGAGCCGACGAACGATCTCGACACCGACACCCTCGCCGCGCTGGAGGACCTGCTCGACACCTGGCCCGGCACCCTGATCGTGGTCAGCCACGACCGCTACTTCCTCGAGCGGACCTGCGACGTCACGATGGCCCTGCTCGGCGACGGACACCTGCGGATGCTCCCCGGCGGCATCGAGGAATACCTGCGCAGGCGGGCCGAGGCGATCAGCGCCCAGGCCGATCCCTCCCCCGCGCGGGCCACCGCCACCGCCCGCTCGGGCGGTCCGGCAACCAGCACCCCGCCGGTTGCCGGACCCTCCGATGGTTCGGGCCGGTCCAGTTCAGCCGCCACCCGGGCGGGTGACGGCGGCGGTGATGCCCGCCCGGCGCTCTCCGGCAGCGAGATGCGGGTGGCCCGCAAGGAGCTGACCCGCCTGGAGCGCGCGCTCGAACGGCTGACCCGCCGCGAGCAGGAACTGCACCACGCCCTCGCCGAGGCGGCCACCGACCACGCGCGGCTGCTTGCTCTGGACGCCGAACTGCGCACGGTCGTCGCCGACAAGGACAGCACCGAGGAAGCCTGGCTGACCCTCGCCGCCGACGTCGAGGGTTAGTCCTCCCTCGCCAGCGGAGCAGTGCGCCGCGGCGCACTGCTCAGCGCTGCGCATTAATGCATCGCTGGCGCTCTTCACGCCGAGGTTGTAGAAAGCGGCGCGCTCTCCGAGCCGCGGACCGCCGTGGTTCTTATGCACGGCTTCACGTCCACTTTGGCCGCAGCAAGCAACCGCGACAACACCGGCTGGTCGTTTGGCCGGGCCGCTACCGCTGTCCAGGAGCGCGCATGAGCTTCGCCTGGCCCACGGCCAGAGCAGGATCGTCGGAGGAGACCAGGTCTGCTTTCGGCTGGTTGCGGTAAGGGGCCCGGTGTCCGGTTCCCTGCCCTCGCCACGACCAGCCGGACACGGCCTAGGCCGCCGGGACGGGGTCGGCTTCGACGCGCTTGGCGGCCAGGCGGGCCGGATCAGGCCAGCGGACGTCCCGCACCAGGCGCAGGACCTCCATCGTCTTGATCAGGTAGAAGCTGGTGTCGATCTGCCAGGGGCGGACGCCGTGCCGGGCCGAGGTGGGTTCGGCGTGGTGCAGGTTGTGCCAGGACTCGCCCATCGACAGCAGCGCCAGCGGCCATACGTTGGTCGACTGGTCACGGCTGCGGTAAGGCCGGGAGCCCAGCACGTGGCAGATACTGTTCACCGACCATGTCACGTGGTGCAGCAGCGCGACCCGGACCAGGCCGGCCCAGAAGAACGCCTGTAGGGCCGCCTCGAACGAACCGCCCCACAGACCGCCGATGACGGTCGGAGCGGCCAGGCTGGCGAAAGCGCACAGGGCGAACGATCGGCTGACCCGGACGATGTCGCGATCGTCGAGCAGGTCGGGGGCGTATCGGCGCTGGTCGGTCTGCTCGACGTCGAACAGCCAGCCGATGTGCGCGTGGTAAAGGCCCTTCATCAGCGACCAGGCGCCGGGACCGTAGCGCCACGGCGAGTGCGGGTCACCCTCGGCGTCGCTGAAGGCGTGGTGGCGGCGGTGGTCGGCGACCCAGCGGATCACCGGACCCTCGATCGCCATGTTGCCGGCCACGGCCAGCGCGATCCGCATCGGCCGTGAGGTGCGGAAACCGCGGTGGGTGAAGTACCGGTGGAAGCCGACCGTCACCCCGTGGCCGCTGATCGCGTAGAAGATCACGGCGAGGATCACGTCCCGCCAGGAGATCCAGCGGCCCCACAGCGCCGGGACCGCGGCGACCAGGGCCAGCAGGGGTACCGCGATCACCGCGACCAGGATGACCTGCTCGGCTCGGGCCTTGGCCATCGAGCGCGGCTTGGTCGCGTTGCCGCGGTTCGCGGGGTCGGCGCGGCGGGCGGTCTGGCCCGCGGCGGATCCACGGTCGTCTTCCGGCGCCCGATTGTCGCCCGGGGTCACCGTGTCGGTAGCGGTCATCGCCTCGTCCCGTCCATCGCGGCAGGTCCACTGCGCCGGCACTCCAACGCCACGGTAGCCGGTGGATGTGACAACAGTCCCCGTTGTCGGCGTCCGCCACGCAAACGGTCACCCGCGCCGACGCGCAGGCCACGGCCTCCATGTGGGCTATGAGCAGGGCCGCCGGCCCGACCAGCGGGAACCCGATGCCAACGGAAAGTAATCATGCTGACACCGATTGACACTGGCGCTACGCGGCGTGCCACACCGGATCACGAAGCGCACACCTCCGCGCGCCAGTGGCATCCGCTCCGGGTTTATCTTCCGCCAGCCCTCACGATGGTAGAGTTGCCATGTTTTCCCCGCGGTCCGCCGTAGTGTAATCGGCAGCACAGGAGATTTTGGTTCTCTTAGTCCACGTTCGAGTCGTGGCGGCGGAGCAATACCGGAGCACTACCAGTAATACCATCACAAAGAATTGTCGGGAAGGGCCACCGACCAGTTCAGGCACGAAGGATCGAGATTCCTCGCCGCCCGCCGCGCCGTCGGCGGCGGCACCGGGCCGGGCCGGGTCAACAGCCCGCCTCGCCTCCGAGGAGCGATCGAGTCGTCGCGGTACTGTGGTCCCCGTCGCCCCACCCTCGTCCCAGTCGAAGAGTCGGGAGATCGCGTGAGATCACCACGTCCGGCGGCCGTCATCGTCCTGGCCGCGGGCGAGGGTCGGCGGATGCGCTCGTCGACGCCGAAGGTTCTCCACCGCATAGCCGGTCGCAGCCTGCTCGAGCACGTCCTGCATGCCGCGGCCACCCTCGGCGCCGCCCGCACCGCGGTGGTCCTCGGGCACGGCCGTGAGCAGGTCGGCGCCATGCTCGACGAGCGGGCGCCCGACGTCGTCATCGCCGTGCAGGATCGTCAGCTCGGCACCGGCCACGCCGTCCGGGTCGCCCTGCACGCGCTCGCGGGCCTCGCCCCGGAGGACACCGTCGTCGTCCTGCCGGGTGACGCACCGCTGCTCGCCCCCGAGACCCTCGCCGCCCTCACCGGCGAACACCTCGCCGCGGGCGCCGCCGCCACCGTCCTCACCGCCGTGCTCGCCGACGCCACCGGCTACGGCCGGGTCGTCCGCGACGACGCCGGCCGGGTGCGCGGGATCATCGAGCAGCGCGACGCCGACGCGGCCACCGCCGCCATCCGCGAGATCAACACCGGCGTCTACGCCTTCCGGGCCGGTCCCCTCCAGGCCGCGCTCACCCGGCTGACCACGGAGAACGCCCAGGGCGAGGAGTACCTGACCGATGTCGTCGGCCTGCTCGTCGCCGACGGGAGTCCGGTCGCCGCCCGCGCCGTCGCCGACCCGGCCGAGGCCGCCGGGGTCAATGACCGCGTCCAGCTCGCCGCCGCCGGCCGGGCGCTGCGCGACCGCATCGTCGAGGCGGCGATGCGCGACGGCACCACGGTCGTCGACCCGCAGACCACCTGGATCGACGCCGAGGTGACGCTCGAACCGGACACGACGATCGCCCCGAACACCGCCCTGCACGGCCGCACCCATCTCGCCCGCGGCGCCGAGGTCGGCCCGGACTGCTCGCTCACCGACACCGTCGTCGGCCCCGGAGCCACCGTCGTGCGCACCACCGCCGACCAGGCCGAGATCGGCGCCGGCGCCACCGTCGGCCCGTACACCCACCTGCGCCCGGGCACCCGGCTCGGCCGCGAGGGCAAGCTCGGCTCGTTCGTCGAGACCAAGGCCGCCGTGCTCGGCGAGCAGACTAAGGTCCCGCACCTGGCCTACGTCGGCGACGCGGTCGTCGGCGACCGCAGCAACATCGGCTGCACCACCGTCTTCGTCAACTACGACGGCGTCGCCAAACACCGCACGATCATCGGCTCGGACGTCCGCATCGGCAGCGACACGATGCTCGTCGCGCCGGTCGTCGTCGGTGACGGGGCGTACACCGGCGCCGGCGCCGTGATCCGGGAAGACGTGCCGCCCGGCGCCCTGGCGATCCGCGAAGGACAGCAGCGGACGATCGAGGGCTGGGTGGCGCGGCGCCGCCCCGGCAGCCCCGCCGCCCTCGCGGCAGCGGCAGCGGCGGCAGCCGGCACCGCGCCCTCCCCTGCCCCCCTGGCCGCCCACACCACGCCCAGGGTTCCCGAGCCCCCCGCCGCCGCTGGTGACGCGGGTGAGTTGACGCACACCCGGGCGGGCGAGGCCGGGATCGCTGGCGTTCCGGGAGCGGGAAGCAGAACGTAGAGACGTCGGTCTCCGCCCGGTCTACCAGCAGGAGGATGCTCAGCACCCGACCTGACCCTCGCTGGGGCCTGGCGGTGGAACCCTCGGCGCCGCCCGCACGCGGCCCTGGTGTCCCGGACCGGACCGGTCGACGTCGACAGATCGCGACGGCCGCGGTTAGCGCCGCGCGCCCGGGTACGAGCCCGTAGGCCCGCGCGCCAGCCTGATCATTCATCACGCCCGAGGAGAACGCGGTGACCTACCAGACCGAGAACCGGCGCAACCTGATGCTGTTCGCGGGACGCTCGCATCCCGGCCTGGCGGCGGAGGTGGCGGCCGAGCTCGACGTCGAGCCGGTGCCGACGAACGCCTACGAGTTCGCCAGCGGCGAGATCTTCGTCCGGTTCTCGGAGTCGGTCCGCGGCTGTGACGCGTTCGTCCTACAGTGCCACACGGCGCCGGTGAACACCTGGCTGATGGAACAGCTGATCATGGTGGACGCGCTGAAGCGGGCCAGTGCCAAGCGGATCACTGTCGTCGCCCCGTTCTACCCGTACGCCCGCCAGGACAAGAAGCACCGCGGCCGCGAGCCGATCTCCGCCCGGCTCGTCGCCGACCTGTTCAAGACCGCGGGCGCGCACCGGCTGATGTCCGTCGACCTGCACACCGCGCAGATCCAGGGCTTCTTCGACGGCCCGGTGGACCACCTGTTCGCGCTGCCGCTGCTCGCCGACTACATCGAGAACAAGCTCGACACCTCGGAGGTCACCGTCGTGGCCCCGGACTCGGGCCGGGTGCGGGTCGCCGAGCGGTGGACCGACCGACTCGGCTGCCCGCTGGCGATCATCCACAAGCGCCGCGACCCGGACGTCCCGAACCAGGTGAAGATGTTCGACGTCGTCGGCGAGGTCCGCGGCCGGACCTGCGTCATCGTCGACGACATGATCGACACCGCCGGCACCATCACCAAGGCCGCCGAGTCGCTCAAGGCGCACGGCGCGACCGACGTCATCGCCGCCGCCACCCACGGCGTGCTGTCCGGGCCGGCCGCTGACCGGCTGAAGAACTCCGAGATCTCCGAGGTCGTGCTCACCAACACGCTGCCGCTGCCGAGCGAGGCGCGGATCGACAAGATCACTGAACTGTCGATCGCCCCGCTGCTCGGCGCCGCGATCAGAGCGGTGTTCGAGGACGGCTCGGTGACCGGCCTGTTCGGCGGCGACGCCTGACGGACGCCGTGGGCGGCGGTCGCTTCCGGCGGCCGCGGTCTCCGTAGACTTCGCTGGCATGGCAGCGCAACAGCCGAAGGTCTCGCTCACCGGCATCAAGCCGACGGGCGAGCCGCATCTCGGGAACTACATCGGAGCGATCCGGCCGTCGCTGGAGCTCACCTCGACGTATGAGTCGATCTACTTCATCGCCGACTACCACGCCCTGACCTCGATCCGGGACCGCGCGGAGCTGGCGACCTACACCAGGTCGGTGGCGGCGACCTGGATCACTCTCGGCCTGGACCCGGCGAAGACGGTCTTCTACCGCCAGTCCGACGTGCCCGAGATCTTCGAGCTGTCCTGGGTGCTGTCCTGCGTCACCGCCAAGGGCCTGATGAACCGGGCGCACGCCTACAAGGCGGCCCGCGACCGCAACGCCGAGGCCGGCGTCACCGACCTGGACGCCGGCATCAACATGGGCCTGTTCAACTACCCGGTCCTGATGGCCGTCGACATTCTCATCATGAACACCGACGTCGTCCCCGTCGGCCTGGACCAGTCCCAGCACGTCGAATACGCCGCCGACATCGCCGGCACGTTCAACCACCTCTACGGCGGCTCGTTCGCCCTCAAGATCCCCACCGGCATCTTTCCGTCCGGCGCTTCCGCGAAGACCCTGCCGGGTACGGACGGCCGGAAGATGAGCAAGTCCTACCGCAACACCATTCCGCTGTTCGCCCCGGAGAAGCAGCTCCGGAAAAGCATCCGCGGCATTGTGAGCGACAGCACTCCGGTCGAGTCGCCGAAGAACCCGGACACCTCGGCGGCGTTCGCGCTCTACGAGAACTTCGCCTCACCCGAGGCCGTCAAGGACATGCGTGTCCGCCTCGAACAGGGCGGCACCGGCTGGGGCGATCTCAAGAATGCCCTGTTCGAGTCGGTCAACGACTGGCTCTCCCCCCTGCGCGAGCGCTACGCCGACCTCGTCGCCCCCGGCAGCGAGCTCGACGCCATCCTCGCCACCGGCGCCGAACAGGCCCGCGACCGCGCCCAGCCGGTCCTCACCGGCGTCCGCCGCGCCATCGGCATCGCCACCGGCTGACTCGGATCGACGGGCGGCGGCCAAGATGGCACCAACCGGTCACGCTTCGCGTAGGGCGCGGTAAGCTTCCAGATCGATGCGGGCCGGCCGTCGGGGGGCGTCATGCCAGGCGGCGTCGTCGAGGGACTGCTGGTGCTGGCCGCGGGCGGCGGGGCGGTCGCGACGGCGGCGCGGGTGCGGACCGCGGGCAGCGTGCTGATCACCTGGTTGAAGGGCCGGCGGGGTGACGTGCAGGCAACGATCACCACTGCGCAGGGCGAGTCGGTGACGTTGTCCGCGACGAACATGCGGGGCCCTGGGACCTCTACATCCCTGACATCACCTACGAGCAGACCTGTCCATCCCGACGGAGCGCGCCCGCCACTTCACCGAGGAATTCCGCCGGCTGAAGACCGCGTTCCGTCCCGGAGAAATTCAGCCTCACGTCCGCCGGGCGATCACCCGGAATCCTCTTCGCTCCGCGGTCCGGCGTTGACAGCCGCATCAGTCGCCGCCTCCTGGGCCAACGCCAGGCGGCAGAAGGCCTCGACGTCGAGGGTCTCGCCGCGGGCACCGGGGTCGACGCCCGCGGCCGTGGCCAGCTCGACGACGGCCGCGGACGAGCCCGCCCACGGCTTGAGGGCGACCCGCAGCGTCTTGCGGCGCTGGGCGAAGGCTGCGTCGACGGCGGCGAACACGGATCGGCGCAGCCGCGCCGGGGCCGGCGGCGCGTCCCGGCGGGTGAAGGCGACCAGACCGGAGTCGACGTTCGGCTGCGGCCAGAAGACCGGCCGCGGCACGCCCCCAGCCCCCCGGGCCTGCGCGTACCAGGCCAGTTTCACGCTCGGCGCGCCGTAGACGCGGCCGCCGGGGCTGGCGGTCAGCCGGTCGGCGACCTCGGCCTGCACCATCACCAGGCCCCGGGTCAGCGAGTCGAACCGTTCCAGCAGGTTCAGCAGCAGCGGCACGGCGACGTTGTACGGCAGGTTCGCGGCCAGCACCGTGGGCGCGGCGAGTTCCGGGGGCAGATCGCCCGGCCCGACCTGCAGCCCGTCGGCCGTCACGACCCGCAGCCGGCCCGCGACCTCGGGCGGCATCCGCCCGGCGGCGGTCGACGGCAGCGCCGCGGCGAGCACCGGGTCGATCTCGACGGCGACGACGGACGCGGCGGCGCCGAGCAGCCCCAACGTCAACGAGCCGAGGCCGGGGCCGATCTCAAGGACCGCGTCCTCCGGGCCGATGCGGGCGATCCGGACAAGGCGGCGCACGGTGTTCGCGTCGACCAGGAAGTTCTGCCCGCGGCGCTTCGTCGGGCGCAGGTCGAGCGCCTCGGCCAGGGCTCGCAGGTCGGCCGGGGCGAGCAGCGCGTCGGCGGCTACCAGGGCCCGAACACCCGCTCCGCGTTGGCGGCGATAGCCGTCGCGAGTTCGGCGACACCCACCCCGCGGGTCTCGGCGAGCACCCGCAGGGTCAGCGGGATCAGATAGGGACCACCGGGGCGGCCGCGCCACGGCACCGGGGTGAGGAACGGCGCGTCGGTTTCGACGAGCAGCAGCTCGGCGGGGGCGACCGCGGCGGCCTCGCGCAGGTTCGTCGCGTTCTTGAACGTGACGTTGCCGGCGAAGGACATCACGTAGCCGGCGTCGGCGCAGATCTTCGCCATCGCCGCGTCGCCGGAGAACGCGTGGAAGATGACCTTCTCGGGGGCACCCTCCTCGACGAGGATACGCAGCGTGTCCTCATGCGCCTCCCGGTCGTGGATCATCAGCGCACGCCCGGTCGCCTTGGCGATCGCGATGTGCCGGCGGAAGCTTTCCTGCTGCGCCGCATGCTGTTCGGGCGGCGTGCGGTAGTAGTCGAGGCCGGTTTCGCCGACGGCGCGGACCTTGTCCCGCCGGGCCAGGTCGGCGATCTGGGCGAACGTCTCCTCGCTGACTCCCCGGGCCGCTTCGTTGGGGTGGATGGCCACGGCGGCGTAGAGCTGGGGATGGGCGTCGGCGACGTCGGCCTGCCAGCGGCTCGTCGCCAGGTCGACCCCGACGGTCACCGCCCTGGTCACGCCCACCGCGGTGGCCGCGGCGAGGGCCGCCTCGACCTCGGTGTCCATCAGGTCCAGGTGACAGTGGCTGTCGACCACGGCGACGGAGAGGGGGTCGGGCGACGGTGGCGGATCACCGCTGCGGCCGGAGTTGCGCGCCACCTGGCAGACCACCTTTCCACCCGCGGACTGTCCTTCGGTGACTGGCAAGTCTACGGCGACCTTCCGACATCTCGGAGATCTCGCATATGGGGCATGGGACGCTAACCAGGTGAACGACTGCAAGGGCCACCTATGACGACTCCGCTGACCGTCGCCCTGGTCACCCCGCTCACCGGGCCGGACTCCGCCCAGGGCCTCGCTGGCCTGCGCGGAGTCACTCCTGTCTCTTTTAAAAATATGACGCTGGCGCCGAACATTTGTCAGTGTTGATCTCGGTGGGCGCCGTATGAATAATATCTCGGTCCGCTGACAGCCGGCTGGGCTGGCACCGGGTGCGCGGCGTGCGTGATGGCCCCGGTCTCGGGGATGGCTCGG
>NZ_JALKFU020000589.1 GCF_023242965.2 Frankia sp. AgKG'84/4 | reverse complement strand
ACGGGCGGGCGCGGCGCTGCGGGCCTGGCGGGCGGACCCGCCGGCATTGGCCGCGCGGCTGCTCGCCGCCGCTCTGCTGGCCGCCGGCGGGTACGTGCACCTGCACCTCTACCTGGATGGCTACCGGGTCATCCCGAAGATCGGGAACATGTTCCTGATCCAGGAGAGCGGGTCGTTCGCGGTCGCGTTGCTGCTGGTGTTCAGCGGCGCGGCGGTGCTGCGGCTGGCCGCCGCCGGACTCGCGGCCGGCGCGCTCGGCGGTTTTGTCCTCTCCCGCACGGTGGGGCTGTTCACCTTCACCGAACGCGGCCTGCAGCCGTCCCCGGACGCGCTGGCGAGCCTGCTGGTCGAGGTGGCGACGCTGCTCGTGCTCGCCGCGCCGGTCGTCCCGGCGGCGATCCGGTGGACGAGGAGCCGACCGGCGACCGCGTGAGGGACCTGGGGGCTGGCGGGACATCGCCGCCCAGGCGGCGGAGCACCGATGAGTTCGCCGCCCGGGCGGTGTCCTACCCGTAACCGCCCCCCGATCCGAGCCGCCGGGTACCTGCGACGATGTCGCCGCAGGACGCCCACGGCCGCAGCAGAGGAGAGTCCCGAATGCGCACGCTGATCGTGACCGCCTTCGTATCCGTCGACGGTGTGATGGAGGCACCTGGTGGTGAGGCGGACTACCGCAACACCGGCTGGACCTTCAAGGACATCGAGTTCGACCCCGCCGCCTACGAGATCAAGGGCCGCGAGCAGGGCGAGACCGCGGCACTGCTGCTGGGCCGGACCAGCTATGAGGCGTTCGCTCCGGTGTGGCCGACGATGGCGGACTTCGCCGGCTACAACGCGATGCCCCGCTACGTCGTGTCCACGACACTCCAGCAGGACGACGAGCGGTGGCCCGCGACGATCCTGCGCTCCGTCGACGACGTCGCCGCGCTGAAGGAGACCGAGGGCGGCCCGATCGCCGTGCACGGCAGCGCGACCCTCGGGCAGTCCCTCGCCGACGCCGGCCTGGTCGACCGCTACACCCTGCTGGTCTTCCCGGTGCTGCTCGGCGCTGGAAAGCGCCTGTTCAGCGCGGCCGACAAGGACAAGACCGCGCTGAAGCTCGTCGAGTTCGAGGCCTACGGCAACGGAATCCAGAAGCAGGTCTTCGACGTCGTCCGCTGATCGGCCCTGCCCGGCCCGCCCGGACCGGGCAGCGGGTCAGCGTGGGAGGCCGACCGGTTCGCCGAAGGTCGCCGACCGGGGACGGGCCAGGCCACGGGGACGGGCCAGCGGCAGATCCAGGTGGGTGAGGACGCCGGCGGGCGCGTCGCAGACGGTGGGGATGACGTTGACGCCGTTCATCGCCGTCCAGACGCGGCCCCAATAGCCCTCGTCGCCGTCGGGGTGCTTGGCGGCCGACTCGAAGTTCACCTCGAGGGACGGGTCGCCGTCGATCAGCAGGCTGTACTTGATCGAGCCGTAGCCCCAGTCGGGGTCGAGGTCGTCGTCCATCTTCCAGAACGTCCGGAAGACGACCAGCGGCCGCCCGTCGACCCAGGCCGTCCAGACGAAGCGCATCCCACCGACGGTGCCGGCGGGGATGAGCCCGGAGCGGACGTGCAGGTCGCGGCGGGCGCGGGCGACGTCGAACTCGACGGTGAACCGTTCGACGCTATGGCCGAGTCCCTCGACGACCATCGTCATCGACTGCTCGAAGATCCGGTCCATGGTGCGGATCAGCGGGGCGGGGTTCGCGACGGCGTCCTCGGCGTCCCGGCCGAAGCCGAGGGCCTGCTGCATCGCCTTCGACGGGTGCAGCCGGAAGTCGGCGACCTCGCGGACCTGGATCTGCTCGACCCGGGTCATGACCCGGGAGAAGATCAGCGGCAGCAGGTCACCGGAGAAGCCCGGGTGCACGCCGGTGCCGTGGAAGGACGAACCGCCCTCGGCGCAGGCGGCGCGCAGCGCGTCGAAGTCCGCGGCGGAGCTCGGCGTCGGGTAGACGAATCCGACCGGGGTGACGACGTTCGTCCCGGCCCGCAGGATCCTGCACAGGTCCTCGACGTTCGCGTGCAGCGGCGCGTAGTGGACGCAGTCGGCGCGCAGGGCGAGCACCGCGTCGATGTCGTGGGTGGCGAGCACGCCGGTCGCCGGGATGGCGGCGATCTCGCCCGCGTCCGTGCCGACCTTCTTCTCGCTGGTCACGTACACGCCGACGAGTTCGAACGCCGGGTTGTCGACGACATGGAGGATGGCGATCTGGCCGATGGAGCCGGTGGCCCACTGCACGACCCGGTACGGCGGACGCGACATGAGTCCCTCCTGACGTTGTCATCCTGACGCGATCGCCGGGCGGGCTGCGTCACCGGCCCCCGGGCGCGGTGCGCGGCGCGGGGCCCTCAGGTGACCCACTGGCCGCCGTTGACCGCAAGATGCTGGCCCGTGACCGCGGCGGCAAGGTGCGAGGACAGGAACAGCACCGGGCCGGCGCACTCCTCGGGCGTGGGGATATGCCGGATCGGCAGGTCCGCCGCGCGCTGGCGGAAGAACTCCTCGACGCTGACGCCCTGAGCCGCGGCCGTCGCCGCCGCGCCCGCGTCCAGGCTCTCCCCGGTGACCGGTCCGAGATAGACGCCGTTGACCCGGACCTTCGGCCCGAGCTCCAGCGCGGCGGTGCGCACGAGGCCCGCGAGCGCCGCCTTCGACGCCGCGTAGGCCCCCATGGTCGGCGGGTTGCGCAGCGCCGCCCCCGAGTTCACCAGCACGATCGACGATCCGGGCGACATCACCGGCGCCCCCGCCTGGACAAGGTGCATCGCGCCAAAGAAGTTGACCTCGAACACCTGCTGCCAGACCTGCGGGTCCGCCTCGGCCAGGCGCACCCAGTCACGCCGTCGCCGCGAGCGGCGCGGTGCTCGCCGTCGCGCTCGCCAGCGCGATCGACGATGTCCGCGAGGCGCGTTTCGAGGCCGATGGCCGCCCGTGGGCCAGCCGGGCCCTCACCGCTGTCGCCACCCACCCCGGCGGTTACCCGACGATGACCGCCCTGGCCCAGTCCGGCTACCGGCCCGGTACGGACGAGCGCTTCGACGAGCGGCTGCGCCTGGTCCTGCTCGGCATCGCCGCCGAGTGCGGCCTGGCCGTCGACCCCGTCGTGGGGGGCGCGGGCGGCGCGCCCGCGCCGGCCCCCCCGCCCCCCCCCCGGCGCCACCACCCAAGATCAAATGTATTAGAGATGTCAAAAAAATTATATTTAT
>NZ_JALKFU020000588.1 GCF_023242965.2 Frankia sp. AgKG'84/4 | reverse complement strand
GGCGGGCGACGTCGGCGGTCCAGGTGGCGTGCGCCTGGGCCTGGCGGGCGCGGGTAGCGGTGCGGGCGGCGAGATAGCCGCCGTAGCCGTCGCCGTAGCGGTGCACGCCGTGGGTGTCACCGTCGACCTCGAGGAGGGTGTCCGCGACCTGGTCGAGGAAGATCCGGTCGTGGGAGACCACCGCCGTCGTCCCGGTGCGGGCCCGCAGGTAGGTGGCGAGCCAGGCGAGGCCGTCGTCGTCGAGGTGGTTCGTCGGCTCGTCGAGCAGCAGCACCTCGCGGCCGGCAGCGAGCACACAGGCCAGCCGCAGCCGCGCCTGCTGACCGCCGGAGAGCGCGCCGAGCCCCCGCTCGCGGCGCAGCCCGCCGAGGCCGACACCGTGCAGGACCCGTTCGACGCGGGCGTCGGCGTCGTAGCCGCCACGCAGCTCGAACGCGGCGAGCAGCGTGCCGTACTCCGCGAGCACGTCCGCGCTGCCGGATGATTCCGGCAGGGCGGACATCGCGGCCTCCAGCGCGCGCAGGCGGGCCTCGATCGCCCGCAGGTCGGCCAGGGCGTCGTCGATGGCGTCCGCGACCGTCCAGCCGGAGGTGGGGGCAGCCTCCTGCGAGAGATGCCCGATGCCGCCGTCGGCCTGGCGGATCACCCGGCCGTCGTCGGGGAGCTCGACCCCGGCGAGCAGGCGCAGCATGGTGGTCTTGCCCGACCCGTTCTCCCCGATGATGCCCGTACGGGCACCCGGCGGCAGGGAGCAGGTGACGTCCAGCAGGACGGGGCGATGGTCATAGGACTTGCTGACAGCGTCCAGCGTGAGCTGGGTGGACAGCGTGAGCTGGGTGGACAGCGTGAGCTGGGTGGACATGGGGATCCTCGGAGACGGACCGGGCACACGACCGGGCGGAGGCCGGCGTGCGGGGGCGGCGTCTCACAGGTCCATCTGGCGACTCCCTCGGGAAGGCGACACGTCCGTTAACGACGGTGCCACGCGGGGGGACGGCCCGCAACCCGTTTTCCGGATCCGGCCGGGCCGGGCGGCGTCCCGGTATAATTCCTGCCGCTGATACCGCTGGAAAGTCCGCGTGCGGCAGGGGGCGTGGCCGCCGCCGCGCCGGCCGTGGCGGAGAATCGGCGCGGTTCGCCTTCCTTGCCACCTGTCCAACACCCTGTCCGTGTCCGCATGGAGGAAATTCCCGTGAGTAGCCGGGTCGAGACGCTGGAATTCCAGGCCGAGGCGCGTCAGCTTCTGCGGCTGATGGTGCATTCGATCTACTCAGACAAGGATGTGTTCCTACGGGAACTCATCTCCAACGCCTCCGACGCGCTGGACAAGCTGCGCCTTGCTTCCCTGACCGACCAGGACCTGCGGGTCGACATCCCCGATCTGCACATCGAGCTGGTCGTCGACCGTGACGCGCGGACGCTGACCGTGCGCGACAACGGCATCGGCATGTCCCGCGACGACGTCGTCGGCCTCATCGGCACGATCGCCCGCTCGGGCACCGCCGAGCTGCTCGGCAGGCTGCGCGAAGCCCGGGAGTCCGGGGACGCGACCGCCTCCGCGGACCTCATCGGCCAGTTCGGCGTCGGCTTCTACTCGACCTTTATGGTCGCCGACACCGTCACGCTGCTCACCCGCCGCGCCGGCGAGGACGCCGGCACCCGCTGGGAGTCCAGCGGCGAGGGCACCTATGTCATCGAGACCGTCGACGACGCGCCGCGGGGGACCGCGGTCACGGTGCACCTCAAGCCCGAGGACAGCGAGGACCGGCTGTTCGACTACACCGACGAACGCAAGATCCGCGAGATCGTCAAGCGCTACTCCGACTTCATCGCCTGGCCGATCCGGATGGCCGTCGAACGCCCCGCCCCGGCCGCCGCCGACTCCGACTCCGAGGGCGAGGGCGAGTCCGCCCCCGACGCGACGGTGACCGAGATCGAGACGCTGAACTCGATGAAGGCGCTGTGGGCCCGACCGCGCGACGACGTCGATCAGGCCGAGTACAACGAGCTCTACCGCCACCTCAGCCACGACTGGACCGACCCGCTCGAGGTCATCCAGATGAAGGGCGAGGGAACGTTCGAGTACGAGGCGCTGCTGTTCATCCCCGCCCGCGCGCCGCTGGACCTTTACACCCGTGACGCCCGCCGCGGAATCCAGCTTTACGTCAAGCGCGTGTTCATCATGGACGACTGTGAGGCGCTGCTTCCGAACTACCTGCGCTTCGTCAAGGGCGTCGTCGACGCCCGTGATCTGTCGCTGAACATCTCCCGGGAAATCCTGCAGCAGGACCGGCGGATCCAGCAGGTCCGCCGCCGGCTGGTCCGCAAGGTGCTCGCGTCGGCGAAGAGCCTGCTCGACGGCGACCGCGAGCGCTACCGCACCTTCTGGGGCGAGTTCGGCGCGGCGGTGAAGGAAGGACTGCTGGAGGACGCCGACAACACCGAGGCGATCCTCGAGATCGTCTCCGTGGCGTCGACGGGCGATCCGGAGGCGACGACCACCCTGCGCGAGTACACCGAGCGCATGAAGGACGGCCAGACCGAGATCTACTATATGACCGGCGACTCCCGGGCGACGATCGAGAACTCGCCGCACCTGGAGGCGTTCGCGGCCCGCGGCTACGAGGTGCTCCTGCTCACCGACCCCGTCGACGAGGTCTGGGTCGAGCGGGTCGGCGCGTTCGACGGCAGGACCCTGCAGTCGATCGCGAAGGGCCAGGTCGACCTCGACACCGACGAGGAGCGCGAGCAGGCCGAGACCGAGCGCGAGCAGCAGCGCAAGGACTTCGCGGACCTGCTGGCGTGGATGGCGGGGCGCCTCGGCGAGGACGTCAAGGAGGTCCGGTTGTCCTCGCGGCTGACGACGTCGCCGGCCTGCGTCGTCGGCGACACGTTCGACATGACCCCGGCGCTGGAGAAGATGTACCGGGCGATGGGCCAGAACGTCCCGCATCCCAAGCGCATCCTGGAGCTCAACCCGACCCACCCGTTGGTCACCGCGCTGCGCCGGGCCCACGAGCAGGACGCCGAGTCCGTCGCCTTCGGCGAGACCGCCGAGCTGCTGTACGACCTGGCGCTGCTGGCCGAGGGCGGCGACCTGCGTGACCCGGCCCGGTTCACCCGGGTGCTGGCCGGCCGGCTGGCGAACGCCCTGTAGGCGCGCCCGGCACCGCCCGTGCTCCCTGCCCGCCCGTGCTCCCTGCCCGCCCGTGCCGCCTCGCGGCGCACGGGCAGGGGC
>NZ_JALKFU020000587.1 GCF_023242965.2 Frankia sp. AgKG'84/4 | reverse complement strand
GCCGTCCAGCGCGTCGGTCGTCACCCGTGAGCATCGGGCCGCGATGCTCATCGAGGCGGGCTGCGCGGGTCGGAGCGTGGCGTCCTGCCATCTGCGCGGCCGCGCTCCGGCGGGCACGCTGGCGCGGGTCGCCCAGCGGGCCGCGTCGGCGTTCCTGCTCAAGCCGATGCCGGCTCCCGGCGTCGAGGCGATGCTCGGCGCGATCGAGCGGCGTCAGCGGATGGCCGGCGCGGGCTCCGGCGCGGTCATCCTGGACACCTGGGGTGGGGAGATCAACCGGGTCGCGCCGGGCGACACGGCGTTCGTCCACCGGGGGGCGATCGCGAGCGCCCAGTACGTCGCCGGCTACGACATCGGTGCGAGCGCGGCGGTGCGGGAGGCCAACCAGGGCTGGCTGCGGTCCACCGTCGCCGCGACCGCGCCCTACGTCTCCCGGACGGCCTATCAGAACTACATCGATCCGGAGCTGGCCGACTGGGCGCAGGCCTACTACGGGGCGAACCTCGAGCGTCTACGGCGCGTCAAGCGGGCTTACGACCCGTCCGGTCTCTTCCGCTTCGCGCAGGGCCTGACGCCCGCCTGAGCCCGGCGGGACGGGCCAGGGTCCGGCCGGGGCCGACCCCGGGCAGGGAGTCGACGTCACCGGCCCGGGGCGGTCCGTTCCATTAGACGCTCGTTACTCATACGTTGCCCATTGGCTACCTATGGTCATCCCCCTGTCCGCTAGGTGTCCCGATCCGCTACGGGCCTTGTCCGCGGCGGTGTTCGGGGAACGCCCGCCTTCGGCAGCCGTCGATACGATCTTCGGATTTTCTCACCCACCACGGGTGAACCTGCCCTGCCACGGTGAGGGTGACAACGACCGCACGGCGGTTCCCCTTGCGATAGCTACTTAAGGTGAGTAGACAAATGCTGTCGGTGGCGAGCCGACATCGGGTGTCCGTCCGGCCGTGCCGGTTGGCTGTGCTGCGAGGTTTTACATGAGTCGACTCATCTGGCCGTGGGGTATCGGGCTGTTCATCATCTTCTACGCGGTGACCTCCCCAGGCAGCGCCGCGGACGTCGTCCACAGCGCGGTCGGGGCACTCGGCGGTGTCGCCAACGGCCTGTCCGACTTCGTCTCCCAAGCGGCGGCCTGACCGGAGACCGGCCCCGTGACCCGTCCGCTAGCGCATTTCCCTGGCCAGCGGCCGGGTCACGGCGACCGTCCCGGTCCAGTCCGAGATATCGGACTCCACGACACCCCAGCGCGCCCCCTTGGCCGCGATGACCCTGCCCTCGCCGATGTACATCCCGACATGGCCAGGGGCATCCGCCGTGCCGTCCGAACCAGGCGTGAACAGCAGATCTCCCGGCTGCGGGTCGACGCCCGCGACCGCCGGTCCGAACTCGAGCTGGTCCGTGGTGACCCGGGGCAGCTCGATGCCGATGAGCCGGTACGCCGCCTGCACGAGCGACGAGCAGTCCCACGTGTCCGGGCCCGTCGCGCCCCACACGTACGGCTTGCCGATCTGCGCCTGCACGAACTCGATCGCCGGCGCGATCGTGCCCGGCGGGATGTCGACCCCGATCTCCAGCGAGTCGCCGTACACCTGCGTCTGGGCGAGGATCGTGCGCACGTAGTTGCGGGTCTCGGTGTACGGCGGCACGCCCGCGTAGGCAAGCACCGCGCCGGCGCCGGCGTTGTACGCGGCGAGCATCTTCTCCTGCCCGTCCCCCGGCACGGACGCGACGGACGCCGCCACCTCACAGTCATACCGGGCCGCGGCGGGGATCGCGTCCGCCGGGTTCCACACATCGCCCTGGCCGTGGCTGGCCCAGGTCGCGGGCATGAACTGGGCGATACCCATCGCGCCGACGGGCGAGGTCGCCCGCGGGTTGAAACCGGACTCCTGCTGCAGCTGGGCGGCGAGCAGCGCCGGGGTCACCTCCGCGCAGCCGGCGGCGTTCGCCGCTTCCGTGATCATCTTGACGTACTCGGCGGGGATACCGCCGGAGTTCTGGATTGCCCGGTTGCCCTTGCCGTGGTCACCGATGAACGGCCCGGCCACCATCACGATCAGTAGCGACACCAGCAGGATGATCCCGCCGACGACCGCCACCGAACCGACGCCCAGCCACATCAGCCAGCTCGACCGGCCTGGTGGGAACCGGCGCGCCACCTGCGCCTACCGCCCCGGGGCGTCGCCGGCGGCGTTGGCGAGATCCGCCCCCGCCACCCGCCACGTCCCGTCCAGCTGGCGCAGCATCGTCAGGGCCGGCGTGGACACGGCCACGACCGGCGCCTGGGTACCCGTCACCGTCTCGCGGCGGACGTTGAGCTGGAGCACGACCCGGCCGGTCGCGCTCGTGTCGATCCCACCGAGCGGGGTGGTCGCAAGGACGGACACCGTCGAGCGGGTGCCCGCGGCGCGTTGGTCCTGCCACGCCTGGCCGTCGGCACCCGCGGCCGCCCCGGCTGTCGCACCCGCGCCCAGCGACGCGGCGAAGTCATCGGTGAGACAGTCCCGCGCCCGTTCCAGGCCGGCCGTCGGCCCCGGGTCCATCCGTGCGTCGAACGACTGCCAGCGAGCGAAGCAGTCGGCGGCCACCGCGGTCGGATCGGTGCGGTCGACCTGGCCGCTGACCGGAGCGGTCGCGGTGGCGAGCGGCGGTCCGGGAGCCTGACTCGCCCCGGGCGGCGGCCCCGTCGTCACCGACACGCTCGGCGACGGTACCTCGGTGACATGGCCGAACGAACCGCAGCCGGCCAGCGCGGCCACCAAGCTCACCCAGACCACCATGGGGAGCACTCTTTGCAGCCGGCCGATGGCTCCGTCGCCAGGTCGAATCGCGATCACGTAGCGCAGCCGCCTACCGCCGGCCACGTGCCAGGACGGCCATCACCGACGCGGTAGTGATCATTCGCGGCCGTCCAGCCAGTCCCGGACCCGCCCGCGGCGCACCCGCCACTGGTGGCCGACCTTGCGGGCCGGGATCGCGCGTTCCGACAGCAGCTTCAGCACCGTGCTCTCGGACAGCCGCAGCCAGGCGACCAGTTCGTCGACGGTGAGGACCTCGTCGTCGTCCGAGGGGCGCGCCGCCGGCCGCGCCGTGCCCGCCGCGCTCCCGCCCGAGGCCGAGTTCAGGGCCGTCGAGCCGGCGGAGGTGGCCGGTGATGCGGCGGGCGGCAGACCGACCGACCTGGCCGCGTTGGCCGAACTGCCGCGGGGCCGGACGGCTCCGCCGGACGCGGCGCGGGGC
>NZ_JALKFU020000586.1 GCF_023242965.2 Frankia sp. AgKG'84/4 | reverse complement strand
GGCCACGACCATGACCGGCGCGCCCGGCGACGCGCTGGCACGGGCGTCGCCCACGGGTCACGGGCCCGCCCGGCGCCGGCGGCAGGACGCCATGCCGGGTAGGGCGGCCGTGCTAGCACCGGCGCGGCGGCGCGAGCGTGTCCGCCACGGCGACCATGGCATCTGACTAGGCGCATTCCAAACCATCAGCACGCACAGAATCCCGTGCATACGACGGACCCATCGGCGAGCGTCACGCCGAATTTACGAAGGGCGGGCGGATAGCCTGCGAGAATCGCTTTCGTCGCCACTGCCCAAGCCGATCGCCAGTCCGTGCGCGATCGGCGCGCAGAATCTTCGTCCGTGCCCCGGCAAACTGGCGGGTGACGATGCATCAGGTCGGCGACCGGTCCGCCGGGAAGGTGGCGAGGCGTCGAGGTTCAGGACCCTGATCGCATCTTCCGCGGCCGTGAACGTAGCTTCTCGCACATCGCCTCGGACACCATTGACGAGCTGGCCTGTCAGCGGGATAACCTTTTTGACGTAGCCGACCGTGGGGCCCGGCGAAGGGAGGCCGAGTCCGGAGGGGGCTGGAGTGGCGGTACGTCCGCTTCCCCCGGGGCCAGAGCATGCCCGGCCGCCCACAAGCGTGGTGTACGGCTGATCTCGCGCCCGACCCTCGGATGAATCTGCGCGCAGGCGTCGATTGGCCAGCGGCAGGAGGCCGTGGGGTCGGGTAGACCGGAGTGGACAGGGAGAGGAGCACGATGGCCCCAGTGGTATCGGAGCCGGCGGCGCCGCAGGTGCGTCCGCACCAGGCGGTGACCGCCGGCTTCGAGCGAGCGTCGGGTTCGTTCGCCGACAACCAACCGACCGACGTACGGACCCAGCGGGAGCGGGTCCGCCTCGCCCAGATCGAGCTGCTGGAGCTCAGCGCACAGCTCACGGCGCCGCACCTGCGGCGCCGAATCCTGCGCATCTACTCGCTGCTGCGGACCGAGCCGGCGGCGCCGAACCCGGCGAAGCCGCCGCCCTTCCGGCTCACCCTGCGGGAGATGGAGGTCCTCACCCTGGTGGCGACCGGCTGCTCCAACGTAGAGGCGGCGGAGCAGCTCACCATCCGCGCGGAGACCGTCAAGACCTACATGCGCAGCATCATGCGCAAAATGGGTGTACGGAACCGGACCGCGGCGGTCCATCTCGCCCGGCAGATCGGCCTGTTGGACTGAGCTCGGGCCGCCCCGGCGGCAGCCAGCGCAGAGCAGGCAGTAGCACCTCCGGCGTGCGTCCCGGTCCCGCCCGGCACCGTCCGGACGGCTCGGGCACGATCCGCCGCCGTACCACGCTCCGGCATTCCCTCCATGCCGGATCGTTCACCACTCCGGGACTGCCTTCGGGCCCGGATCGGGTGCCGCCACCCGATCCGGGCCCGAGGTGTCTTTCGGCCCGGACGCGCACCCTCGGCCTCAGGTACCCCTGGGTCCCGCTCGGCCCGGTCGTACCTGGGGCGTCCAGCGTCACGTCAGGACGCGCAGGTGCCACGCGGCACGGCGCCCCGTGCGGGGGTCCCTCGGGGGGACACCGCCAGGTGATCGTGATGCCCGGATCGGGCCAGGACCGATGACCCGGAGGTGCCGGGCCGCGTGGGGGCCGGATCGCTCTCGGCTGGCCCGATCGGAGGATGCCGCGGGCCGCGACAGCCCGCCCGCGCCACGCGCTCCCCCGCCCGGCGGCCGCGGCCGGCCAACAGGTCCGTCCGTACCGGGACCATTCCGGGTTCTCGCCGGGAGAACGCCACCGGAAATGCATGGTCCGGACCCGGTCGACCTCGCCTCAGGACAGGGGCGCCAGGCCCAGATGGTCACGCAGCGTAGGACCGGAGTACTCGGTCCGGAACACCCCCCACTCCTGCAGCAGCGGGACCACCGTGTCGGCGAACTCGTCCAGGCCACCCGGGGTGATGTGCGGGACGAGGATGAACCCGTCGCTGGCATCGGCCTGCACGAACCGGTTGATCGTGTCCGCCACCGTGCGCGGTGAGCCGATGAACGACTGCCGCCCCGTGACCTCGATGACGACCTCGCGCAGCGACAGCTTCTTCGCCTGCCCCAGCTCCCGCCACTGGGCCACGGTCGCCGCCCGGTCGTTGAACATCCGCACGCTCGCCCGCCCCTGGGAGATCGTGTTCTCGCCGGGCAGCGGCTCGACCTGCGGGACCGGGTCGTCCGGGTCGTGCGCCGAGAGGTCGCGGTTCCACAGCTGCTCGGCGAACATGATCGCCGTGGCCCCGCTGACCTGCTGGCGGCGGATCACCGCGGCGCGCTCCAGCGCCTCGGCGTCGGTGTCGGCGAGCACGAACGTCGCCGCCGGCAGCACGACGAGCTCCTCGGGCCGCCGGCCGTACCTGGCCAGCCGGCCCTTGACGTCGGCGTGGAACGCCTGGCCGGCCTCGAACGTGCTGTGCCGGCTGAAGATCGCGTCCGCGGCGGCGGCGGCGAACTCGCGGCCGGCGTCGGAGTCGCCGGCCTGGAAGATCACCGGACGGCCCTGTGGGCTGCGCGGAACGTTGAACTGGCCGTGGATGTCGAAGAACTGGTCGCGGTGCTCGAACGCGCCGGGGTCGGCAGCCCGCAGGAACCGCCCGGACTCCACGTCCGCCACGATCTCGTCGCCCCGCCACGAGTCGAACAGCTCGGTGGCGGTCTGGAGGAACCGCCGCGCCCGCTCGTAGCGGTCCTGTTCTCCCAGGTAGCCGCCGCGGCGGAAGTTCTCCCCGGTGAAGGCGTCCCAGGAGGTGACGACGTTCCAGGCCGCCCGGCCGGCGGACAGATGGTCGAGGCTCGCGAACTGCCGGGCCACCTCGTACGGCTCGTTGAACGTCGAACTGATCGTCCCGGCGAGCCCGAGCCGGTCGGTGACGGCGGCCAGCGCGGCGAGCACCGTGAACGTGTCGGGCCGGCCGACAACGTCGAGGTCGTGGATGCGCCCGTTCTGCTCGCGCAGCCGAAGACCCTCGGCGAGGAAGAAGAAGTCGAACTTCGCCCGCTCCGCGGTGCGGGCCAGATGCACGAACGAGCTGAACTCGATGTGGCTGCCCGCGGCCGGATCGCTCCACACCGTCGTGTTGTTCACCCCGGGGAAGTGCGCCGCCAGGTGGATCTGCTTGGTCGGCCTGCTCATCGAGGTCCTTCCGCGATCGTGGTCGTGCCGGCCGGTCGGCGCGTTCCGCCGGCGGCGACGCCATCGGCTGGCGCGGGCGCGCGGGGCGGAGCCGGCCG
>NZ_JALKFU020000585.1 GCF_023242965.2 Frankia sp. AgKG'84/4 | reverse complement strand
GCCGAGGGCCCGACCGCCTGAGCGTTCATCTCCGCACCAGCTTCCGCCGCCGCCCCGCCCGGCAGGGGCGGGTTTTCCTTTCGCCGCAACGGTACCGGTAGTCCGGCATGGGACAGGGCGGCCGAGGGCACCCGAGGTCGTCCCGAAGGGCACGTGCGGACCCCCTCGCGCGGCGGTTGTCCGCCGCCCCCGGCACCCGGTGGGCACCCGGTGGCCGCATTGGCTCGCCGGCTAGGAGCCGCCCCGGCCCGCGAGCAGGTCGTCGAGTTCCTCTCGGGTCGGCATGGCCGGCCCGGCGCCGAAGCGCTGCACCGCCAGGGAGGCTGCGAGGCTGGCATGGAACAACGCCGTCGCCGTCGGCAGGCCGGCGGCCAGACCGGCGCCGAGGGCGCCGCAGAAACAGTCGCCGGCGCCGGTGGTGTCCACGACGGGCACGTGGCGTGCGGCGAGGGTGAGGACCGCGCCGTCGACGCGCGCGCAGACACCGGCCGCGCCGAGCGTGACCACGATGTTCTCGGTGGGCCCGGCGCCGTCGGCGAGCAGGCCGCGGACTGTGGCGACGGTCTCGCCCGCGCCGCGACCGAGGGCCGCGGCGGCGGCCGGCACGAGGTCGGCGAGTTCGTGTTCGTTGACGAGCAGCACGTCTACGGCACTGAGCAGGTCGGGCGGCGTCGGCCGGCTCGGGGCGGCGTTGAGGATCGTGCGGGCGCCGGCGGCGCGGGCCCAGGCCAGCACGTCCGCGTTGACCCGGGTCGGGATCTCGTTCTGCAGCAGCACGACGTCGTCCGCGGTCAGGCCGAGTCGGTCCAGGCCGTCGGCGCAGACGCCCGCGTTGGCTCCCGGCACGACGGCGATCACGTTCTCGCCGACGCCGTCCACCATCATGACGGCGGTGCCGGTGGGCGCGTCGAACTCCGCCAGCCCGGAGACGTCCACCGCCTCGGCACGAAGGAAGTCCCGCAGCGCGGCGCCGAACCCGTCCGCGCCGACCGCGCCGATCATGATCGTGTGGGCGCCCAGCCGGCTGGCCGCGACGGCCTGGTTGGCGCCTTTGCCGCCCGGGACGAACGCCACCGCGGAGCCGGCCACCGTCTCGCCCGGACGGGGGAGGCGGTCGACCCGGGTGGTCACGTCCACGTTGGTCGAGCCGACGACGACGACCCGTCCCATCCACGCCTCCCCGTGCCCCGGACCGGCGCGGCCGGCGGTCGGTGGCCCAATCGTGGCAGAGATGGCCCGGTTCGGCCTGCCGGAGTGGGGGGTCAGGGGGCGGCGCGGGACATCGTCCGCGCGGCGCGGGTGGCTCGTTTCGCCTCGTACATGGCGGAGTCCGCGTGGCGGAAGATCGCTTCGGGGCTCAGCTCCTCGGCGCGCCGGTCGTCGCGCTTCCCGCGGACCGAGCGGGACGAGGCCATGCCCACGGTGGCCCGCACGACGATGCTGCGTCCCGCCACGGTCACCGGGGTGGCGATCGCGGTGCGTATCAGCCGGGAGGCCTCCCGCAGCTCGTCGGCGTCGACGTCGGGGAGCACCACGACGAACTCGTCGCCGCCGAGCCGGAACACGCGCCCGGTCAGGCCCGCTCTCGGTGCGCTCGGTGCGCTCGTGGGTTCTGCCAGCGAACGCGGCGGGAAGTCGGGAACGGCCGCGGCCAGCCGGGCACCGATGGTCCGCAGCACGTCGTCACCCGCCTGATGACCGAAGGTGTCGTTCACCGGCTTGAAGTCGTCCAGGTCGATGAGCAGGATCGTGAACGGCGTCCGGGCGGCGGCGAGCCGTTCGAGCCGGTCGTCGAGAGCGAGCCGGTTCGGCAGGCCGGTCAGGGGATCGCGGGCCGCCCGCTGCCACAGGGCCTCCTGTAGCTGTCGTCGCTGCCCGACCTCGTGACAGGTCAGCAGCAGCTGGTCGCGGCCGGGATGGCGGCGTCGGCGCGGGGTCTGGGAACAGCCCGCCGCGATGTCGAACCACAGGTAGCGGCCGTCCGCCGCCCGCAGGCGCACCTCCAGCAGGGAACCCTGCCCGCCCTGCCGGCGCCGTTCGAGGAGGAACAGCCGCAGCCGGTCCTGGTCCTCGGGGTGGATCAGCTCCAGCAGCGGTTCGCCGATCCTGGCGGCGGCCTGATGGTGCAGCAGTTTCTCGATCGCGGAGGTGATGAATGTCGGGCAGTCGGCCGTGTCCAGGCAGATGATGATGTCGTGGCACTCGTGCAGCAGGATGTCCAGCCAGATCCGCCCGCGGCGGATCATCTGGTCGGTAGGCAGGACGATCCACAGCACCCCGGCGGCGGCCACGAGCACGGTGGCCGCCAGGAGCAGATCACTGAGCGGATGGTTCACCGGTCCCGGCGCGGTCAGCCGGCGGTCCCGCTGCAGGACCAGGTAGGCCGGCGTCGACGTTCGCAGCGCCGCCACGGTCGCGACGGACCCGCCGGGGATCGTGGTCTGCCGGCTGCCTTCCCGGCGGACCGCGGCGAGCTCGTCGCGGCCGACCAGTGGCCTGCCGATCATGGCGGGGTCGGTCGCCATCGCGACCCGGCCCTCCCCGTCGACGATCGTGAGGCCGAAGCCGAGAGAGGGACGGACGGCGGGCGAACCCACGCCGAGCGCGGTCTTGACCGCGCGAGCCAGCTCGTTGATGGGAGCGTCGGTGAGCGTCTGGCGCAGCATGAGGAAGGCCGCGGGGCGGCCGGCCCGGCTGATCGGTAGGACGGCCAGCAGCTCGATGCTGTCCGAGCTGTCCCCGGTGATGATCTTCAGGCCGCCCTTGCGGGCCCAAGCCCACACCGGGCTGTTCGGCGGGATGGGCGCGGCCTGGTCCCGCGGGCGGGACACCAACGGCCTACCGTTGACGTCGACCAGGGTGACCAGCGAGTTCGCCTCCGTGAGATCCGGGCTCAGCCGGGACGCGAGCAGCCGACCGTCGGCCGTGTGATCCGTCAGCGACCAGGGCAGCTTGGCGAGTGGCTCCAGCAGATCGGCGGACTGGCTCCATCGGACGGCGTTGTCCGCGAGCCGGTTGGCGATGGCGACGCCGCGGATGGGTCCGGGGTCGGTGGATCGCGGGTTGCCCTCCTGGAGGCCGACGGAGATGACGGCGACGGTCGGGATGAGCGCGCCGATTATCAGGAAGGGGACGGCCCGGAGCAGCCAGGCGCGGACGGCCAACCGCCCATGCCGTGACCAGCACCGTCGCGCTTGGGCGAACGACCCTCGAAGCGCGTTCGTCCCCGCCGCACGGCCTCGGCCGGGGGGGGGGGGGCCCGGGGG
>NZ_JALKFU020000584.1 GCF_023242965.2 Frankia sp. AgKG'84/4 | reverse complement strand
CCGCGCGGGTGCGACCGCGCGGCCGCTGGTTCAGTCGCCGCCGAGGCCGGCGGCCTCGAAGGCGCGCAGGGATGGCTTGATCGTCGCCGTCGGGCCGCCGGTCTCGACGAGCGGGTCGAGGGTCTTCAGGCCGTCGCCGGTGTTGTAGATGACGGTCTCGGCCGCGGGGTCGAGCAGGCCTTCGCGCAGCAGCCGGCGCAGGTTCGCGACGGTGACGCCGCCGGCCGTCTCCCCGAAGATGCCCTCGGTGCGGGCCAGCAGCCGCATGCCGTCGATGATCTCCGCGTCGCTGACGTCGGTGATCGCTCCACCGGTGCGCCGGGCGACGTCCAGCGCGTACGGGCCGTCGGCCGGGTTGCCGATCGACAGTGACTTCGCGATCGTCGACGGGCGCACCGGGGCGACGGTGTCGACGTTGCGGGCGAAGGCAGCGGCGACCGGGTTGCAGCCGGCCGCCTGGGCGCCGAAGACCTTGTACGGCGTTGGCTCGACCAGCCCGAGGCGGCCGAGCTCACCGAACGCCTTGTCGACCTTGGTGAGCAGCGAGCCGGACGCGATCGGCACGACGACCTGCTCGGGCAGCCGCCAGCCGAGCTGCTCGGCGACCTCGTAGCCCAGCGTCTTCGAACCCTCGGCGTAGAACGGCCGGACGTTGACGTTGACGAACGCCCACTCGTACTCACCGGCCAGCTCGCTGCACAGCCGGTTCACGTCGTCGTAGTTGCCCTGGATCGCGACGAGGGTCCCGCCGTACACGCCGGTGGAGACCGTCTTGCCCGCCTCCAGATCGTGCGGCACGAGCACCACCGAGCGAAGCCCGGCACCGGCCGCGTGGGCGGCGACGGACTGGGCGAGGTTGCCGGTCGAGGCGCAGGCCACGGTGGTGAACCCGAGTTCGCGGGCGGCGCTGAGCGCGACCGAGACGACGCGGTCCTTGAACGAGTGGGTGGGGTTGGCGCTGTCGTCCTTGACGTAGAGCGTCTTCATCCCCAGCTCGGCGGCCAGCCGCGGCGCCGGGCGCAGCGGCGTCCAGCCGGCGCCGAGGGACACCCGGCGGGCCGGGTCGTGACCGGCGGGCAGCAGCCCGACGTAACGCCACAGGTTCGCCGGGCCGGCCTCGATGGACTCCCGGGTGACCCGGGCGAGCAGATCCGGGTCGTAGGCGATCTCCAGCGGGGCGAAGCACTCCACACACACGTGGCTCGGGGAGAGCGGATAGGTCGCCCCGCAGTGGCGACAGGCCAGGCCTACGGCGGGATTGGCGACATCCTGGGCGGGGCCGGCGGCGCGCTCGGGCGCGAGAGTCATGCGGAAGCTCCTCATCTTTCCCGGGCAACCTGCCACGGGCCGGAATTAGCACCTGCCCGCGCACGTGATGCGGGTGGTTGCCGGGGCTTCGCTGGGCCGGTCCCTCTGCCCCTCTGGATGAGCCAGATGAAGTTGTCTGTCCGTACTGTAGTCCGAGTGCCGGCGATCGTGTACCGGTGTTTCGCGGTTCACGGCGAGGCCGGCGGTGCGCCGCGGCCGGTGCCGCGCGCCCGGGGTCCGGCGGACGCGCGGGCCAGGTTCCCTCCGGAGACCAGGAGTTCATGACAGTGGGCATTCGCGTCATCTACACCGATCTCGACGGGACGATGGTCGGCCCGAAGGGCTGCTTCTTCCGCGCCGAGGGCGGGGCGGGCACGGTCGAACCGGCCCGGGCGCTCACCGAGCTGCACGCCGCCGGCATCGATCTGGTCCTGGTCAGCGGCCGGACCCGGCCGCAGCTCGTCGAGGCGGCGCAGATCTTCGGCGCGGCCGGCTGGATCGGCGAGCTCGGCGCGATCGTCGGCTGGAACGACGGCCGGGACAGCACGCTGCTGCGCGGCGCGATGCCACCCGAGCTCGACCAGGTCCCCTCCGAGCTGCTCGACCGGTTGATCGAACGGCACCCGGCCCACCTGGAACTGCACACCCCGTGGCACGCCGGCCGGGAGGTCGACGTCATGCTGCGCGGCCGCATCGACGTCGCGGAGGTCGACGCCTGGCTCGCCGAGATCGGCTTCGGCTGGCTGAGCATGCGGGACAACGGCCTGATCTCCCCGGCGCACATGCCGCATCTCGGCGGCCAGCCGCACGTCTACCACCTCGTTCCCGACGGTGTCGGCAAGGGCGACGCGGTCGCCTACGACCTCGAGCGCCGGGGGATCGACCCGGCCGAGGCGATCGCCATCGGTGACTCCGCGAGCGACCTGCAGATGGCCCTGCACGTCGGGCGGATGCATCTGGTCGCCAACGCGCTGCGCCACCCGCATATCGCCGAGCTGCTGACCCGCCACGACAACGTCACCGTCGAGGCGGCGCCGGTCGGCGCCGGCTGGGCGAGTGCCGTGCGGTCGGCCATCGGTCCCTGAGTGCACCGGCGGCCGGCCCGATTCCGGCCGGCAGGCCCCGGCGGATGGCCTACCCTGCGCAGAGTGCAGCGGATGCCGGGAGCCGAGCAGAGCACGTCCGCCACGCCCTCGCCGCACGCCCCGCCCGGGACGGCGCGGGTGCTGGTCGCCTCGAACCGGGGGCCGGTGGCGTTCGCCAGCGGCCCCGATGGCGAACTGGTGCTGCGCCGCGGCGCCGGCGGCCTGGTCAGCGGCCTGAGTCAGGCGGCGGCCGACGCTCCGGCCGAGGCCAGGCCGATGGTCTGGGTGTGCGCGGCGCTCTGTGACCCTGATCGGCGGGCGGCCCGGGCCGCTCCCGGCGGACGGCTCGACCTCGCCGGGTACGACACCGGTGGGGCGGCCGTCCGGATGCTCGACGTCGATCGGACGGTGTTCGACCGGGCCTACAACGCGGTCGCGAACCGGGTGCTGTGGTTCGTCCAGCATCTGCTGTACGCGCCGGCGTCGCAGCCGGTGTTCGGGCCGACGTTCCGCCGGGACTGGGCGGCGTACGAGACGTTCAACGCGATGTTCGCCGAGGCGCTGGCGGACGAGGCCGCGCCGGGCGCCTCGGTGATCGTGCAGGACTACCACCTGACGCTCGTCCCAGGGCAGTTGCGTCGGCTGCGCCCGGACCTGCGCATCGCCCACTTCAGTCACACGCCGTGGGCACCGGCCGGGTACTTCCGGATGCTCCCGGACGACGTGGGTGAGCAGATTCTGCGCGGCATGCTCGGCGCCGACCGGATCGGGTTCCTCACCGACGCGTGGGCCGACGCGTTCGAGGAGTGCGCCCGCGGCCTGCCCGGGGTCCGGGTCGGGCCGCGGGAGCTGGTCGTGGCGGCCCCGGCGGCGCCCGCGGCC
>NZ_JALKFU020000583.1 GCF_023242965.2 Frankia sp. AgKG'84/4 | reverse complement strand
GGGAGCCCGCGCCCCGGCAGGTCATCGAGCGGCCGGAGCGCCGTGGCCGGGAGGCCGCGCCCTACGACGAGCCGGCGGCCCGACCGCGCCGGCGACGTCGCCGTCTGCGGATACCGTTCAAGAAGACGATCATCTTTGTGGTGCTGGTCCTGCTGCTGCTCTCAGCCGCCGACCAGATCGCCTCGATGGTCGACGAGCAGCGCAGCCGGCTGTGGGACAAGGCGACCACGTCGGTCAGGAACGACGTCAACGACCAGCTGGACAGCTGGTGGAACCGGACAAAGGACACCTTTACCGGTTCCTCGGGCGGCGGCTAGCCAAAACGGTGCGCCGGCAGGGGTAAACCCCCCGTCGCGTAGGTACACCTATCTCATGGCGAGCATATCGACGAAGATCAACGATTTCCTGCACAGCCCGAAGACCCGCGAGATGGTCGACAAGGCGAAGGCTGCCGCGAACAAGCCCGAGAACCGGGCCAAGATCAAGCAGATGCAGGAGAAGGTGACCAACCGCACTCGCGGCCATGGTCACAGCAACACTCCAGGTGCGCCGCCGCCGCCGCCGACCGGCCACGGCACGGACGCCGGTGCCGGTGCCACGCGGGAGCCCGGAGTGGACAAGGCGCCCGGCGCCGGCCACGTGGCCGGCACCAACCACGGATACGGCTCGTCGTCCGGCAACGGCTACCAGCCCGGTGCCGCTGCGCCCGCGGGTGAAACCCCGTCCGCCAGTGGCTACGACCAGGACGTCGCCCCGCGCGTCGACCCTGCCGACCCGGGTGCGCGTCCCGGTTACTGATGCTCCGTGCACCTGCGGTCCGGCCGGGCGGCACTCCGCCCGGCCGGCCGGTGCCCCTGGTATGGCCGCCTGCCTCAACCAGGTGACCTGCGAGGTCGATGCCGGATGATCCGCGTGCCGACCCGGCGCGGCGGGCGGTACCCAGGTCGTACGATCGCAGGGTGAGCCTTGTGGATGCCGGCCCTGTCGGTGCTGACGGCGAGATCCGGGCGGTGCTCGAGCGGGCAGCGTCGGGTGGGCGCATTTCGCCCGAGGAGGCGTTGCTGCTGTACACCCGGGCGCCGCTGCACGCGCTCGGCAGCGCGGCGGACGCGGTGCGCCGCCAGCGGTACCCGGACGGCATCGCCACGTACATCATCGATCGCAACATCAACTACACGAACGTCTGCGTCACCGCGTGCCGGTTCTGCGCCTTCTACCGGCCGCCGAAGCACGCGGAGGGTTGGGTCCGCGACGTCGACGACATCGTCGTGAAGTGCGGCGAGGCGGTCGAGCTCGGTGCCACCCAGATCATGTTGCAGGGCGGGCACCATCCCGAGTTCGGCATCGAGTGGTACGAGCGGGTGTTCGCGGCGATCAAGTCGGCGTATCCCCAGCTCGCGCTGCACTCGCTCGGTGCCAGCGAGGTCGTGCACATCGCCCGTACGTCCGGCCTGGGCTTTCCCGAGGTCATCACTCGCCTGCGTGATGCCGGTCTGGACAGTTTCGCCGGCGCCGGCGCGGAGATCCTCACGGAGCGGCCGCGGCGCGCCATCGCGCCGCTGAAGGAGCCGGGCCACGTCTGGCTGTCGGTGATGGAAACCGCGCACACCCTCGGGCTGGAGTCGACGGCGACCTTCATGATGGGCACCGGCGAGACGAATGCCGAGCGCATCGAACATCTGCGTCTGATTCGGGACGTGCAGGACCGGACCGGTGGTTTCCGCTCGTTCATTCCCTGGACCTACCAGCCGGAGAACAACCACCTCGGCGGTCGCACGCAGGCGACCACGCTGGAGTACCTGCGCCTCGTCGCGGTCGCCCGGCTGTTCTTCGACAACATCGCCCACCTGCAGGGCTCCTGGCTGACCACCGGCAAGGAGGTCGGCCAGCTCACGCTGCATATGGGCGCCGACGACCTCGGCTCGGTGATGCTGGAGGAGAACGTCGTGTCCTCGGCCGGTGCCCGCCACCGCACCAACCGCTCCGAGCTGATCTCCCTGATCCGCACCGCCGAGCGCATCCCGGCGCAGCGCGACACCCTCTACCGCCACCTCGTTGTGCATCGCGACCCGGCGCTCGACCCGGTGGACGAGCGCGTTGCCTCCCACTTCTCCTCCACGGCACTTCCGCTCGTCACCAGGTGAGCGGGCCCGCCGCCGCCCCGGGGGCCGGCCCCGTGCCGCATCCCACCGGACCGAAGATCGAGCTGCACGTCCACCTGGAAGGCACCGTGCGGCCGGCGACACTGCTGGCGATGGCCCGGCGCAACGGTGAGGCGCTGCCGTCGAACACGGTGGAGGGCCTCGCGGAGCTCTACCGCTTCCGCGACTTCAACCACTTTCTGCAGGTCTGGATCATGACGACGAACGTGATGCGGACCGAGGCCGACTTCCGCCAGGTGGTGGTCGACTACGCCGCCGAGGCGGCCGCGCATGGCGCCGTCTACATCGAGGGCATCTTCTCGCCGTGGTACAGGGTGCATCGCGGCGTGCGGGTGGAGGAGATCTTCCACGGTTACGCCGACGGCGCGATCGAGGCCCGGGAGCGGTTCGGCGTCGAGGTACGCCTCACCCCGGACATCGACCGCGTGCTGCCCCCGGAGGAGGCAGCGGTGGTGGCCGGCTGGGCCGCGCGGTTCGCCGACCGTGGGCTGGTCGGCATCGGGCTCGGCGGCCCCGAGGTCGGGCATCCGCCCGAGCCGTACGCGCCGGCCTTCGCGCTCGCCGCGGACGCGGGGCTCGCGGCCGTGCCGCACGCGGGGGAGACCGCGGGGCCGGAATCGGTGCGCGGGGCGCTCGACGCGCTCGGCGCCCGGCGGATCCGGCACGGGATCCGCGCGGTGGAGGATCCGGCGCTGGTCCGCCGGCTCGTCGATGAGGGGATCGTGCTCGATGTGTGCCCAGTGTCGAACCTGCGCACCCGGTCGGTGACCGCCCTCGCCCAGCATCCGTTGACCGCGCTGCGCGCCGCCGGGGTGGCCTGCTCGCTGGCCACCGACGACCCGGCGATGTTCGGCACCGACCTGGCCACGGAACACGCCGTTGCCGGCGGGCTCGGCGTCCGCGCCCGCGAGCTGTACGCCGCTGGTGTCGCCGGCGCGCTGTGCGATGAGGCGACCCGCGACGGGCTGCGGCGCATCGGCGCGGGCACCGACTGGGACGCGGCCGAACACGTGACGCGCGCCGCCGTACCCGCCGCCCTCGCCCGTCTCGACCTGGCGCCCCTCGACAACGGGTCCATGGCCAGCCAGACCGCGCCCGGCGGGGTCGTGGCCGGCGG
>NZ_JALKFU020000582.1 GCF_023242965.2 Frankia sp. AgKG'84/4 | reverse complement strand
GGGGTGGCCACCTCGGCGCCGCCGGGGGTCCGCAGCCGCAACCGGTCGACCGGCCGGTAGCCGGCCACGGCGTCGGTCACGCCGAGGTCGCGCAGCACGTCCAGGCCGTGCGGGGCGATACCGTCGCCGCAGGTCTTGTCCCGGGGGAAGGCGGCCGCGTCCGCGATGACGACACTCGCGCCGGGGCGGTCCCGTAGCGCCGCCAGCGCCGCGGCGCAGCCCGCCGGGCCACCTCCGACGATCAGTACGTCGATGGGACCGTCCGGCAGCTCGTCGGGCTCGTCGAGCCGCACGATCGGGGTGGCCATGGTGATCGTCCCGGCGTCCTTGGTCGGGCCCGCGGAGGCGGTGCGCGAGGCGGCTGGGCCGGTCGGATCGGACGGAGAGGACGAGGTCTGCACGACAGCCAGTCTCGCAGCCGGTCGCCCGACGACGAGCGAGCGCCCTCGGCCGGGGCCGGCCGGCGCTCACGCAGGTGGCGGTGGGCCCTGCCTCGTTTCACCCGCGCGGCCATGGAACTTCGTACAGTTCGGGGCGTGGACGCACTGGCGCAGGTTTCGCGGTGGCCGGTCGAGACGACAGCCGTCGGCGTGCTCGGGCGCGACGACGGCGGCGCGGTCCGGGAGCTTGGCCGGTGGGGGCCGCCGGACCAGCCGTTCCGGCTGGCGTCGGTGTCGAAGATCCTCTGCGCCTACGCGGTCCTCATCGCGGTCGAGGAGGGCGCGCTCGCCCTGGCCGACCCGGCGGGGCCGCCGGGTTCGACGGTGGCGCACCTGCTCGCGCACGCGTCGGGGCTGCCCTTCGAGGGCAGCGCCCCGCTGGCGGCACCGGGCGATCGCCGGATCTACTCGAACGCCGGATTCGACCGGTTGGGGGAGGAGGTCACCCGTGCAAGCGGGATCGCGTTCGCGGACTACCTCGCGGAGGCGGTCCTCGAGCCGCTGGGCATGAGCGGCGCACGCCTCGATGGCCCGCCCTCCCATGGCGTGACGGCGACCCTCACCGATCTGCTCGGCTTCGCCACCGAGCTTCTCGCGCCGACCCTGCTGTCGGCCGAGACGTCCGCCGCGGCGACGTCGGTCGTCTTCCCCGGGCTGTCCGGGGTGCTGCCGGGCTTCGGCCGCCAGACCCCGAACGACTGGGGGCTCGGCTTCGAGATCCGTGGGAACAAGCGGCCGCACTGGACCGGCGGCACGAACTCTCCGCGGACCTTCGGCCACTTCGGCCAGGCCGGCACCTTTCTCTGGGTGGACCCGGCCGCCCAGGTCGCCTGTGTGACGCTGTGTGATCGTAACTTCGGTGACTGGGCGCGTGAGCTCTGGCCACCCCTGTCGGATGACGTCCTGGCACACGCCCGTCCGCCGATGGTGAACTCGGCGGGGTGAGCGGGCCGCGGCGGCCGGCAGGGGTCATGACCTGGACGGTGTGAGTCGGACTTCTCGGTCGCCAGCGCGGGGTACAAGGTCCGGTTGTCGCCATTTTCGCCCAACCTGGTTCTGGTGAACGGGTGGTACGACGGTCCGCGGGAGACAGACCGGCTCCGTGGGCCATGATGTCGGCATGCTTCCTTGCCGACACCGATCCGCAGCGCCGGCCGCCGACTCGGCGACGGCACGCCAGCAATCACCGAGGGTGACGATGCCCGGCTGGTGGCCCAGGAAGACGGCGCACGGCGCGGCGCCGGTCGCGCATGGCTGAAGGCGTGCCCGGCCGGGCGGCATCCGCCGCACCCTCGACCGACGAGCCCGACCCGAAGTTCGCGTCCCACCGGACGTTCGCCGTCGACCCGTCGTATCCCGCTGATGCCACCTTCGCCGGCCACCCCGCGCCGGTCACCGGCCCGGCGCAGGCCGCCGACCCGGACGGGGCGGAGGATGCCGGCGAGCTCGCCGACATCGGGGTCGCAATCGGCATTCCGGAGCCCTACCGCACCCAGTTGCAGGACTGGCGGGAGCGGCTGGGTGATCCCAACGCGTCCCTGATCGTTCCGCATGTCACGCTGTTGGGCCCGACTACCGTCCGGCTGGCGGACCTGCCGGCGATCGAGGCTCATCTGTCTCGCGCCGCCGTCCCGAACGATCCCTTCACGATCCGGCTCGCCGGGTCGGGAACGTTCCGCCCACTGTCGCCGGTGGTGTTCGTCGCGCTGGTCGCCGGGGCGGCCCGCTGCGCGCGACTGGCGGCGGCGGTGCGCTCTGGCCCGCTGGAAAGGCCGTTGACGTTCGCTTACCACCCGCACGTCACCGTGGCGCACGACATCTCCGAGGACGGCCTCGACAACGCCTATGAGGCGCTCTCGGACTACAGCGCCCAGTTCGACGTCCGCGGGTTCGGGCTATACGAACGCGGCCCCGACCTGCGGTGGCGGCAGTTGCGCTTCTTCCCGTTCGGCCGCTCGGGAGGCGCGCCGCGGTCGGCGGGCGGTGGCCACCGGGCCGGCGTCGGTTCCCAGGAGTGATCCCAGCGCCGGCCTGAGCCACCGGGGCCGGCCGGCACGCTGCCGCTGGCTGTCGAGGCCGGGGCGGCGACGCCAGCCAAGGCGGCCTCAGTCCTCGGAGGTGTCGCCGGACCTCGCCGATCGCCCGGATCGCGCCGATCGGCCGATCCGGGTCACCCGGGCGCCGCCCAGGGCGTGCTGTTTCTCGTCGTCAAGCCAGTCCTGCGCGAAGAGGGCGCCGGGTACCACGGCGGGGCGGGCGGGCCGGCCGTCGTGCCCGGCAGCTCCGTCGGAGGTGAGCCGACGGCGACCGATCCGATCGCGGTCGGCGCAGTCGCCGTCGTGATCGTGGTAGCTGCCGGCGGGATGACCGGGTTCGTCCAGCTCGGCGTCGGGTTCGCCGTAGCCGGTCGACGTGGACAACGATGAGGGGAGCCGCCCCCCGATGCCGTCGGGCGGTCTGAAGCGGACGGGTCCCGTGGCGCGTTCCGGGCGCGGGGCCGGGCGCGGTCCTTGAAGTTCGCGTTCCGCGAGGCTGCGGGCCGGCGCGCGGCGGTGAGCGTCGGCGGCGAAACGGTCGAAGCGGTCGAAGCGGTCCGTCGCGGTCCGGTGGCCTGGCCCGGCTGACCGGCTGACCGGCGCGGCGTTGGGCCCGCCCGACATCGCGGCGAGCCGCGAGCTGACGACCAGGCGCCGTCGGCGACGTCTCGTCGCGCCACCCATCGTCACGGTGCCCAGCACGGCGGCGGCGGTGAGCGTCACGGCGATCCAGGTGGCCGGCCCGATCCCGCCGAGCAGGCCGTGTCGCTCGCTCCCGGCAGGCACCGACCGGGCGGCCGGAGCGGCTGCCAC
>NZ_JALKFU020000581.1 GCF_023242965.2 Frankia sp. AgKG'84/4 | reverse complement strand
CCGCCGGGCTCCACGCCGCCGGGCTCCACGCCGCCGGGCTCCACGGTGCCGGTACCGGCCGCGCCGGCCTCCACGGTGCCGGCCCGCATCGCGATGGGCCGGTCCACGTCGGGGGCGCGCCCGATGCTGAGCAAGCGGGGGCGTCCGCGCGCGGAGCGGTTCCCGCCGGTGGCGGGCCTACTCGGTGTCACCGGGAGGGACCGGGATCGAAGCGGGCGATCTCGGCGAGGGACTGGCCCGCCGCCGTCACCATCGCCTCATACAGGCTTGCGCCGCGCTGCGCGGTCGCGCCGGTGGGATCGCCGATCGTGCCGTCGGTGCCGAAGTCGTTCGACAGCCAGCCGAAGGACACCGCGCCACCGAAGCGCACCCGCTCGTAGCCGGCGAGCTGCTCGGGGACGCTGCGCACGCCGAGGTCGAGGCGGACCAGCTCGGGCCGCAGGTGCAGCAGCAGCGACGTCTCGTCGATCCCGGCGTGGATGCCCATGCCGAGTTCGGCAGCGGGCGAGGTGCCGCCGTGGTCGGCCGGCAGGGACGGGTGCATGACGAACGTGCGCAGCCCGTGGGCGAGGCGGACGTCGCGGGCGGCTACCTGCAACAGCGCGCTGTTGCCACCGTGGCCGTTGAGGAACACCAGCCGGCGCACCGGCGTGGTCGCCAGGCAGCGGGCCACGTCGTCGAGGACGGCGAGCAGTGTCGTCGCGGACAGCCAGAGTGTTCCCGCCGACCAGGCGTGCTCGTTGGACTTCGAGTAGGCCAGCGGCGGCAGCAGCCACAGGTCGTGGGCGTCGCCGTAGGCGGCGACGGCGTCGCGGGCGAGGGTCTCGGCCACGACGAGGTCGGTGGACAGCGGCAGGTGCGGGCCGTGCTGCTCGATCGAGCCGATCGGCAGCACGGCGACCGCGTCTGGGGACAGGTCCGCGGCCTGCGGTGCCCGCAGGTCGGCGAAATGGCGGGTCATCGCGGCGGCCGCGGCCCGGGGGCCGTTCCGGCGGCGGTGTCGACGGCGACCGCGACCGCGACTGCGGCGGCGGCGTTGTCGGCGGTGGGCGCCCCGGCGCCGGCGGGCAGCAGCGGGAGGACGTCGCGGGCGAAGCGGCGCAGCTGGTCGCGGGTGCGGTCATAGGGGTCGCCGGGCATCGCCGGGAAAATCACCAGGTCGGTGAGGCCGAGCAGTTCGTCGAGTTCGCCGATGTGGGCGGCGACGTCGGCGGGGGTGCCGACGGCCCACGGGCCCTGCGCCATCGAGTCCTCCAGGGTGGGGACGAAGTCGCCGTCGGCGGGGCGGCCGTCGGGGCCGAGGTAGCCCCGGCCCCAGCCGTAGGGGGCGAGGAACCGCCAGAACTCGTCATGGCCGGCGCGCACGGTCGCCATCGCCTCGGCGCGGGTGTCGGCGACGGCGACGTTGAGGACGAGCATCCGCCGTTCGCCGCGGGCCAGCACCCGGCCGTGGACCTGCTCGTAGGTGTCCGCGAAGGCATGCCAGTCGGCGGCGAGGCGCCGGCGTTCCTTCAGCCAGAACACCCCACCGAGACCGCGGGTCGGGACGGCGCGCAGCGTCGGCGGGCTGGTGATCGCCTGCCACGTCTCGTACGGGTAGCGCGGACGGGGCACGAGGGTGAGCTCCTCGACCTCGCCGCCCCGGTCGGGGATCCCGGGCGGCGGCAGCCGGAAGTGCCTGCCCGAGTGGCGGAACCGCTCGTTCGTCAGGGCGGCGTCCAGGACGTCGAGGCTTTCCTCGGTGATCTCGCGGTTGAGCGCGTCGGCGGCGGCCGCGGACGGGTTGTCGTACGAGCCGACCGACACCGCGCCCGCGGTCAACGGCAGGATCTCCCGGGGCACCGTGCCGCGGCCGACACCGAGGATGCCCCGGCCGCCGGAGAGGTTGTGCAGCAGCGCGAAATCCTCCGCGAGGCGCAGCGGATGCCACTGGCCGACCACGTTGAACATCGTCCCGATCCGGATCCGGCTGGTGCGGGCGGCGAGAAAGGCGCCGAACAGCAGGCCGTTGGGGACGACCTCGTAGCCCTCGTGCTGGAAGTGGTGTTCGGTCAGCCAGTAGCTGTCGTAGCCGAGCTGTTCGGCGAGCTCACCGCAGGCCAGCAGCTCGCGGTGGGCGTGCTCGATCGCCGCCTGGTCGTAGCGGCGCTCGGTGGGCTCGGTGCCGCCAGGCCCGGCGTCGGTCATCTCGACCCCACCGAACAGGAACACACCGATCCGCACGCCGCCTCCGAGTGTTGATGGGATCAACATCGTCACGTTTGCGCATGTCAGACCCATCAGGACGACATTTCGCCCAAGCAAATCCTCCCCGGCCCGCGGCCGCGCGACCGGAAGGCCAACCTGGTCGCGAGAACGCGACAACCTGGGGTTGACGGCGACAACCCCAGGTTGTCATTGTCGTGTTCATGAGTGCAGCGCGGGACCTCTCCGCCCACCAGCCGACCCTGCGGCGCATCCGCGAGGTGCGGGAACAGGCCGTCCACCACGCGCGCCAGGCCCAGCGCCTCGCCGCCGAACGACGCGAGCTGATGCAGGGCCTCGTCGACCAGGGCGTCTCCCAGGCCGACATCGCTCGCGAACTCGGCGTCACCCGCCAGGCCGTGCAGAAGATGCTGGCCTGCTGAACGCCGCCAGCGGGGCGCTCGACGCGGCCGGTCAGAGGTTCTGTTGGACGACGACGAGGCGGGCCCGCGGGCCGTCGGGGCTGCGCCAGCGGTGGCGTACTCCCCCGGCGTAGTAGATGCTCTCGCCGGGCACGAGAACGTGCAGATCACCCTCAATGTCGACGTCGATGATGCCGGCGACGACAAAGACGAACTCCTCGCCGTCGTGCACGAAGTAGTCGTGGAACCCGGTCGGCGCGCCGACGTACTCCGAGGGCAGCATCGAGCGCGCCCCGCGCACGAGGGTGCGCACCGATCCGCCCGGTGACTCGACCTCGGCGGTGTCGTGGCGCACGATGCTGACCGGCTCGTCGAGCGGGACGGGCGCGGCCTCGGCGGCGGCGATCAGTGCCTGCGCGGACGTGCCGAGCGCCGAGGCGATCGCGGTCAGCGAGCGCATGCTGGGCCGGGCCAGGCCACGTTCGAGCTGGCTGAGGAACGGATGGCTCAGCCCCGCGCGCCCGGCGACGTCGACGAGGGTCAGCCCGAGCGCGCGCCGCTGTGTCCGCACGGCACCGCCGAGGCGGACGGCGACGTCCTCGGCGAACCCCGTCTCCCCCCCCCCGCGGCGGTCGCGGTCACGGGTGGGGGGGTGTATTATATAAATATAACCCTGCCCACCAAAAC
>NZ_JALKFU020000580.1 GCF_023242965.2 Frankia sp. AgKG'84/4 | reverse complement strand
GCCGCGAGAGCCGCGAGCCACGGGCGCCGCACCGCCCGCAGCGCCGCCGCGTACAGGCCCACCGCCGCCGCCAGCGTCAGCAGGTGCTGCACGACCACGATCCGGCTGAGGTGGCTCGGTCCGTCGATCAGCCGAAGGAAGATCGGATAACCCGACGGCCGCCAGTCACCGGGCCAGAGGTCACGCCACGCCTGGTCCAGATAGGCACCGGAGTCGCCGAGGTACATCAGCGTCGGCGGGTAGGCGACCAGCACCAGTGCCCGGGCGGTGACCCCCAGCAGCAGAAGCACGCCGAACGCCGCGTGCCGACGCCCGAACCGCCGCAGCACCGCGGAACGCGCCGGATCGGCCACGGCCGAAACCGGCTTCCCCACGGCATCGCCGGGAACCGCGACCGGGCGGGGCTGCGTGGGGACGACCTCGCTGATGCTTTCGCCGGTGTCCTGGTCGACGCTGCCCATCATGCCCAGTCTCGCAGGTTCTCACCCGAACGCCGCTGCTGGGTCGAACGCCCGTCCTGTCGGGGATACCCGTCGCACACCCGGCCCGCGCGGGCGCGGAGTCGACCGAGGGTCGACTCGTCTTCGCCATCCGAGACCGGGAAATGCACGTTCAGCCGGTCACGCCCGCGGCTCTCCCGAGCTTTCTCCGTAGAAGAGGAGCAGAAAGAGAGTAATAAAAGAATGGCCGGGCCCGAGAACGCCTCGACTGCGATCAGCCGCGCAAATCATCGCCGGCGGCGGCGAAGGCGGCGCGCAGGGCCTCGTCCCAGGGTCGTAGCGGGGCGAGGCCGGCGTCGGTCCAGGACCGAGACGACAGCACCGAGTACGCGGGCCGCGCGGCGGGGCGCGGGAAGGCGTCCGTGGTCGTGGGAGCGACCGTCGTGGCGGGCAGACCGACCTCGGCCATGATCTGGCGGGCGAAGCCGTACCAGGTGGTCTCGCCGGAATTCGTGCAGTGGTAGACGCCGGGTGACGCCGACGACGCGACGAGGTCGAGCAGGCCGGCCGCGAGATCGGCCGACCACGTCGGCGAACCGGCCTGGTCGTCGACGACGGAGACCGCACCGCGCTCCCGGGCCAGCCGGCTGATCGTCTTGACGAAGTTGCGGCCGGTCTGCCCGTACACCCAGGCGGTACGGACGACGAACGACGCCGCCGGCAGCAACGCGAGCACTGCCTCCTCGCCGGCCAGCTTGGTCCGGCCGTAGGCACCGGCGGGGCCGGTCTCGTCGCCGGTCTCGTAGGGCTTGGACGCCCGGCCGTCGAAGACGTAGTCGGTCGACACCTGGACGAGGGTGGCGTCGACGGCGGCGCAGGCGGCGGCGAGATGAGCGGGCCCGGTCGCGTTGACCGCGTAGGCGCCGGCCTCGTCGGCCTCGGCGCCGTCCACGTCTGTCCAGGCCGCGGTGTTGATGACGACGAGGCCGCCCTGGATCTTCGCCGGCCGCGCCTGGTCGCGCACGACCGCGCGCACCCGTGCCGCGTCGGTGATGTCCAGGTCGGCGCGGGCCAGGCCGGCCCAGGCCCGTACCGGGGAGTCGGCCTGCGCCATCCGGGCGTCGAGCAGGCGGCAGAGGTCGGCACCGAGTTGTCCGGCGGCGCCGGTCACGAGAACACGCACGGCCCGAGTCTGGCAGAACCATCCGCGGAACCGCGCGAGCGTCCGCGTCGGCGCGCGGCCCACGAGCGCCGAGGTGGCACCCGGCGGCCGCGGGTGGTCAGTAGGTGCAGCCGGTGGTGATCTCCGAGGCGGTCTCCGGGGCACTGGGCGCGCTCGGCGCCGCGGCGGCCGACGGGACGGCGTCCGCCGCCGAGCCACCACCGGCCGGCGTCGACGGCGCGACGACGGCACTCACCGTGAAGCTCGTACCGAGGACCAGGTGCACCCGGCCGGCGGGAACGGCGGTGTCCTCCTGCAAGCGGCTGCCGGGCACCGCGGCCTGCAGGGTCCTGGCCGCCGCCGCGTCGCCCGGGTGGTAACGAACCTGGGACGCCGTCAGGGTGCCGTGGGACCAGGTCCTGGGCGAGCCGACCTGGAAGCCCGCCCGGGTCAGCCGGGCCGCGGCCGAACCGGCCAGACCGGACACGCCGGCGCCGTTGTAGACGTCGACCTTCACCTCGGACACGGGCACTGACGGTGACGGGCTCGCGGACCGCGCGGCCGGGCGGACCGGGCGGCCGCGCAACGGCCCGAGGAATTTCTCCAGGGCGATCGGGTCGTAGAGCTGGACCGCGCCGAACCGCGGCAGTTCACCGATCGCGTTGGCGCCCTCCGCCGGCGTGGGTGTGTGCACCGGGATCGTCTCGAACCGGATCTGGTCGGCGGACATCCCCCGCAGCCGGGTCGCCAGCGCGCGCAGATCGTTGATGCTGGTCCCGTCATCGACGGTGAGGGCGCCGGTCGCCGCGTGCACCAGGCTCTCCAGCCGGACCGGGTTCGCCAGGACGCCCGTCGAGGTCGCCTGGGTGAACACGGCGCCGATGAACTGCTGCTGACGGCGGATGCGGTCGAAGTCGTTGTCCGGCAGGCCGTGCCGTTGGCGCACGAAGGCGAGGGCCTGCTCGCCGTTCAACCGGTTGTCGCCGACCTTGCCACGCCACTGCGACCAAGGGTCGTACAAGTTCGACTTCGATCCGTTCGGCAACTGCTTCACGCAGACGGTGACCCCGCCGAGGGCGTCGGTCATCGCCTTGAACCCGGCCAGGTCGATCGAGACGTAGTGATCGATCTTGATGTCGGTGAGCGACTCGATCGTCCGGATCAGCAGGCTCGGGCCACCAAGCGTGATCGCCGAGTTGAGCTTGGCGCGGCCGTGCCCAGGGATGCGCACCAGGGTGTCACGGGGGAAGGACACCATCGTGGTCGTCCCGTCGGCGTCCAGATGGGCGAGCATCGTGGTGTCCGAGCGCTCGTCGGTCACCGCCTCCTGGCTCTGGTACTCGTCGCCGGTGCCGGCCCGGCTGTCCGAGCCGACGAGCAGGTAGTTGCGGGTCCCGGAGGCCGCGTCGGCGGGACGGTCATCGCCGAGGCCGAGCCGGATGCGGTGGATCTGCCCACCGAAGTACTCGTACGCGGTCCAGCCACCCACCGTGGTCAGCAGGATCAACGCCGACAGCATGGCCGCCAGCACCAGGACCAGGCGCTCGAACGGGCCTCGTTCCCGGTGGGCGTCCACCCCCACCGGCAGGGCCTCGGGCGGTTGGCCTCCCCCGGCCGGTCCGGGTTCGGGCCGACCGGCCTGGCTGCCTGGGCTGCCCAGGGCGGACGGGGCGGCCAGGGGCGTCTCTCCCG
>NZ_JALKFU020000057.1 GCF_023242965.2 Frankia sp. AgKG'84/4 | reverse complement strand
GCGCCAGAGCCGGCACCGACGGCGACGGCGCCCCCGGTGCCGACGCCCGAGCCGAAGCCGCGCCCGGCCGCTCCGCCGCCGCCGAAGGACCCGGTGGTCACCTTCAGGGACGTGGCCATGGGGGTGTGTGCGAGTTTCAGCAAGGACCGCAGGATCGTTCCCGTCGTCTGCGACGGCGCCGACCCCGCGCAGTGGTTCACGCTGCATCTCAACTCCGACGGCTGGTACACGCTCATCGGGAACGACCCGACCGCCTGCCTGGACAGCTATCCCATCAAGAACGGGAACGCGGGCGCGGTCGTGGTCGCCACCTGCGACGGTTCACTGTTCCAGCGCTGGATGATCACCGAGGTCGCCGACAACACCTACAATCTCCAGGACCTGCAGACCAAACTGGCCCTCGACACCGACGGCAAAAACATCTACGCCTGGAATCGACAGGACAGCGACCCCAACGAGCAGTGGGTGAAGACCGTCATCCGCTAGCGCCCGGCGGGCCCGCCGGAGGGGTCGCGCAGGCGGGCGTCGACGGTCAGGCGCTCGGTCACGGGCGGTGCGGCGGCGATCTCGACGGAGACCGGCATCGGCGCGGTGACGACCACGTCCAGCGAGGGTTTCAGGTCGCCGCCGAGCGCCGACCAGATGTCGGCCAGGGACCGGCTCTGATCCGGCGGCACGGCGACCGTCATCGGCAGGACCGCCCCGGCGGCGGCAAGCACGCCGTGCGAGCCGCTCAGCGGCAGGGTCTCGTGCCGCAGCAGGCAGGCCAGCGCCGCGGCGAGCAGACGGTGTTCGTCCTCCACCCCGTTGGTCCACGCCGTGACGAGATAGGACAGGCGGAAATATCTGGGTCGCTGCCGCCAGACGCGGGTGACGCCGGTATCGTCGGGAACCGCGGTGAAGCCGCGTTCTCGCCGGCCGAGATCCTCCCGGAGGTCATAGAGGTAGGCGTCGACGGTGGGCACGGTCCGCCGCGCGGCCCAATCCCGGGTCGGCGCGTCGAAGGCGATCTCGCAGCCCTGCCCCGTGACGGGGCTGGACCGCAGCAGCTGACGCAGCGCGGCGTCGATCTCGGGGATCACCTGATGCCATTCCTGTCCTGACGGGCCGGGGCTGCCGGCGGACGCGCTCTTCGTGCCGGCCTCAGCGCAGGTAGCCTTCGCGGACCGCGTAGGCGACGGCATGCGCCCGGTTACGCAGGTGCATGCGCGTCATCAACCCGTGCAGAGCGTTTTTCACCGTTCGTTCCGAGTAGGCCAGCTTGACGGCGATCTCCCTGGTATCCAGGCCCTCGGCGATCAGGCGCAGGATGTCGATCTCCCGATTCGCGAGGCCGGCCACGCCAGGGCTGTCGCGCCCGTTCTGCCGGCGGATCTGACCGACCTGGCCGAGCAGGCTGCCGGTGAGATCCGGCGGCAGCTGCCCGAAACCCCGCGCGACCAGCGCGACCGCCTCGACGATCCGTTCACTGCTGGCCTCGTGACGCCAGATCACCGCCGCGGTCCCGCATTCGACGACACCGAGAAGGTCACCGTCGCGCAGTGCGCTGACCAGCAGAACAACACGGGCGTTCAGACTTCGACAGTGACGCCGTACCAGAGTCAGGACCTGGGTGTCCACCGTGTCCACACAGACAAGGAGGACGGCCGCCCGCGCCATCTCCGTGGCCGGAACAACCTCGATCTCCGGTCGATAGCGGACCAGCGCCGTGACGCCGCTATGCAGAACAGGATCCGTCGCCTCGACAGCAACCAGGATGCGCTCCACCCCAACCTCCACCCCCGCAAAAGACCGGCGATCACTCCCCGCTACCGACGCTGCCGCCCCACACTAGAGGAGCGTCAGTCGACAGGTGAACTTTCATCATGGATTCTGCCGTCAGGTCATAATCGACAGAGAGACCGGGCTGGAAACCCACGGGACACCTTCACCCACTGCCAGGCCCGATCAAGAAAACGTCGAAATACTTGATTCGTGAATTCTCCTGGCCGGCTGCCCGTTCGCGCCGGGTTCGAGGCGCGGGTGGCCAGGTCAGGGGCGCAGCCGATGGTCCGGGCGGTCACCTCCCGGTGCCCGCCGGTCTTCCCCGCGTGCCCTGGGGGATCGGCACCAGCGCCGATAGGAACCTCCTGGGAGGCGGGCGGCGAGGCCGGGACCCCGGGAACGCGGCCCCACCTCCCCGTAGCGGCGAGCGGAGGCACGAGGTAGATGACCGAGCGGCTGACCAAGAACGACGGATCGCCGCTCCTCGCGCGGCTCGACCGGCTTCGCGAGCGCGTCGCCGTCCTCGTCGAACGGCGGCGCGCGGGCGACCCGACGGCCGACGACCCGCTGCGTGGCCTGTACCTCTCCGACGACACGGTGCAGCACCTGCTCAGCACCACCCGGCCCGGGTGGTCCAGCCCGCCCAGCCCGCCCAGCCCGGCCGACGCGCCCCGCGGATACGGCGGGACCCATGAGGACGACAGCATCGGCAAGGACGACAGCATCGGCAAGGACGACAGCATCGGCAAGGACGACAGCATCGGCCAGGATGGTGCGGCGGGCCGCGGCAAGGACGTGTTGAACGGTCTCGCGGGCCGGTTCGGCCTGAGCGGGCTGGACGTCGCCCTGCTCCTCATCGCGTTGGCCCCCGATCTCGACCGTGGCTTCGAGCCGTTCTACGGCTACCTCAACGACGATGTCAGCCGCCGTCGGGCCACCATCGGCCTCGCGCTCGAGCTGTGCGGCGAGCCGTCCTACCAGGCGCCCGGCCGGGCCCGCTTCCATCCCGGCGCACCGCTGCGGGCCGGGGGGCTGCTGCTGGTCGAGGACGGCGAGCGGCCCTACCTTGGGCGCGGCCTGCGCGTCCCGGACCGGGTCATGGCCCACCTGCTCGGGGACGACACCGCCGACCCCGCCCTGACCGGATGGGTGACGCCCCTGACGGACCCGGGCACGCGGGCCTCGGACCAGGTGACGCGGCGACTGGCCGACCGGCTCGTGGCTGGACCGTCGCTGGTGTACCTGCGCGAGCACGGCGAGGGGGAGGGGCTTGCCTGCGCGGCGAGGGCCCTGCGGGCGGCCGGCCGCCCGGCGTTGCGGTTCCGCGCGGCCCGGCAGGCAGCGCGCCACCCCGACACCGGGACGCACCGCACCGACCATGAGGACCCCGCGGCCGGGGAGACCGACCAAGGTGACCCGGCCGGTCAGTTCGGCCGGACCACCGGTGGTGACCGCCTGCCCCTGGCCGCGCTGGTCCGGGAGGCCCGGCTGACCGGACAGGCGATCGTCGTCGACGCGCTGCCCGATGATCCGACGGGACTGCTGTCGGCTCTGGGCGGGCCGGATCTGACGGTGCTGATCGCCGCGGCCGCGCCCTATGACCCCCAGTGGTGCCCACGCGACCCGCTCATCCTCGACGCGCCGCGCCGAGCCCCGGAGGACATCGCCGAGGCCTGGACGGCGGCGCTCGGCGGGCCACCTCCCTTCGATCTCGCTCCGGTCGTCGGGCACCACCGCCTCGCCGGTGACCGGATCCGCCGGGCCGCGGCGAGCGCCGCCGACCTGGCCCGCTTCGATCTCGGTCCGCTGCGACCCGCCCACCTGCGGCTCGCCATCCGCCATCAGGCGACCTCGGGCCTGCAACGCCATGCTCGGCGGATCCGCCCGGCCGTGGGCTGGGAGGATCTCCTGCTGCCCGCTGACGTGCTCGCGCAGCTGCGGGAGGTCGCGACGCGGGCCCGGCACCGCAGCCGTGTCCTGGAACAATGGCGGTTGCGCGCCGGCGGTGGACGCGGCACCGGGGTGATCGCGCTGTTCGCCGGCAAGTCGGGCACCGGCAAGACGCTGGCGGCCGAGGTGATCGCCGCCGACCTGGGCCTCGATCTCTATGTGGTACAGCTACCCAGCGTCGTGGACAAGTACGTCGGTGAGACGGAGAAGAACCTCGAGCGCATCTTCGCCGAGGCGGACCAGACCGACTGTGTCCTGCTGTTCGACGAGGCCGACGCGCTGTTCGGCCAACGTTCCGCGGCACGCGGCCCCGACGAACGCCACGCCAACAGGGAAAGCGCCTACCTGCTCCAGCGGATGGAGGCGGTGGACGGAATCGTCCTGCTCACCACCAACCTGCGGGCCAATCTGGACGACGCCTTCACCCGCCGCCTCGACCTGGTGGTGAATTTTCCGTTTCCCGACCCGGAACAGCGCCTGGCGCTGTGGCGGCACAGCCTCGCCCACGTGCCGTGCGCGGACGACACCCGGCCCGAGGCGTGCGCCGCCGCCTTCGAGCTGTCCGGTGGCGCCATCCGCAGCGCTGTCGTCACCGCCGCCTACGCCGCCGCCGACCGCGGTGGCCCCGTCACCACCGCCGACCTGACCGTCGGTGCCCAACGCGAGTACCGCAAGGCCGGCCGCCTCATCCCCGACACCGAGCCGTTCGACGGCTCTGAGCCCTTGGTCTGCCCACCGCGCGCGGAATCCCATCGTCCACCCCACGGAGAATCCCGCAGCCCTGGCCGCTCCGGATGATGCACCATCGCGGATCCTCATCGCCGCATCGGAGTCCCCCGCCCGCGGCCGCACCGGCCGACCTGCCTTGCGGCACCTGTCCAAGGAGACCCTGATGTACGTCCGGCGCCCACACGGCAACTCCGGCCACCCCGGTGCGCCGCACTACCTACAGCCGCGCGCTGGGACAGCGGCCACTGCGGCATCAGCGCTGCTGGCACTTCAGCGGAGGGCGGGAAACGCTGCTGTGGCGCAGGCGCAGGCGCAGGCCCGGGCTTCGGTGGAGCGTGCGCTTACCTCTCCCGGGAAACCGCTGCCACCCGCGGTCCTTCAGGAAACGCAGACGAGCATGGGCGCGGACTTCTCAGACGTGCGGATACACACCGACGGGGCGGCGGACGAGTCGGCGCGGGCGGTCTAGGCGATCGCCTACACGTCGGGCCGCCCATGCCAACGCCAACCGACTGGCCCGCGGTCCGGCCCCCGCTGTGCAGCGCGCCCTGTCGGGTCCCGGCCATGCCCCGACGGCTCCCCGCCTCCAGCGATGGGCCTTCGTGAACAAACACACTGACGGCGGCAGAGACGACCACCCATTGGTCCACGAGCGCTGCCCGACCGAGACACAGAACTCCGCAGCGGGGGTCACCGCCGGCCACGTCATGGGTGGCGAAGTCTCGCTCCAGCGGTACGCCGGGTCGGTTATCCCCCCGGTGGGTGACCATGTCCGTACGGCACCGCCCGTAACCCTGAAGGGCGAGGTCGCAGCCCTCGACGGCTTGATGAGTGGCTACGACGAAGAGCAGGGATTCCGAGAGGGCAAGCGCCCGGATCTCGATCTGGACGACCTGGGAACGACGACCGGATGAATAGGAAGCGGCCGTCAGCCCCTTATCGAGAGTATTTTCAGGCCATGTCCCGCGACAACCTCGATGCGCTACAGATTGACGAGGTTGTTAGTTCCTCGCGCGAGCCCGCGGCAGGCGAACCGGACTGGGGCGTCCTGCGCGGAAACATCGAGCGCGCTCTCAGTAGCGCCTTCGTACGGCGCCACTACCTGCCCTCCAAAAGACTGCAGATGATCTATGGTGGAACGCCCCCGACCGATGGGGAGGGGAAATGGGGCACGTTGAAGTCGTCAGCGACGATGAACATCGAGAACAATGGCCACCCCGACAAATTCGGGGGGACGGCGGAGAATACCGGCGATTGCAATGCGCGGATCTTCGGCAACCACGGCTTCCTCTTCTTCTACATCGACCCAGAAGCTTCGAAGGAGTTCCGCAAAACGCGATTCGGCGACGCCCGCATCACGTTATCGCTCGATCTGGTGGCAAGGGCGGGTGGCTGGGCAATGCTGACCGACTTCCGCGGCCGGGAGTGGCCGACGCAGAGGTACGACAAGACCGGGAAGATGATCGCCTATCCTCGTGGGCACGTGATTGGGAAGCCGGTCAGCGATGGCGACATGCGGGCGAAGTATCCGTCGGTAGCCGATAGGTCACCGGAAGGAGGGATCATCCGGGCGGCCAGGACGGAGCGGAATCTCACCGAAGGTAAGGATTCGGACCTGACCTTCAAAAGAATCGTGAATGCCGAGGATCCAGAGGAGGCGAAGGCGCTGCTGATAGATCTGGCGATGAACATCAAAAAGGCTCGGACGGACCGAGTGGAGAATCTTGCCAATTCGCGCAATTTCGAGCACAGAAGTAGGCAGTACATTGCGAACGACCGGGAGAACAAGAAGCCACAGGACTTCGGCGGAAAGATACGCCACTATGGGCCGGTGCCGGCTGCGCAGGAGAACGTCCCCGCAAATGCTCCAGCGAAGGATTTCGCGATGCCGCCCTCGAAAAATCTTCTCGTTGGTGGGGACGTGGTGCCGGGGTTGGCGCAGTTCATCGTCGTTGAGATCGCTCGCATGCACGAGATGAATCCCATTGTGGCGGCGCCTTACTTGAAAATGACCCCAGAGGAGGTGATCGAAAACGTGGTCCGGAAGGCGATTCGGCCCCAGGTCATGCTGCCTCGTTCGATCTCCTTCACGCCGCAGGATGTCGAGGACCCATCGTCCTGAGGGGCTGGTCGACCCCGACTCCGCCAATACACCGACACGTCCGGGTTGGTGACGGCCATGACGATGATGAACGCGGCCTTCTCGAAGCTCGACGAGAACCACTCCTCCCCGTCGATCACCCAGTGCTCGCCGTCGCGCACGGCGCGGGTGGTGAACAGCGACGGGTCGGCGCCGCCCTGCCCCATCGCGTAGCACGAGGAGATCCGGCCGTCGAGCAACGGCGCCAGATACCGTTCCCGCTGCGAAGCCGTGCCGTAGTGGGCGAGGATCTCGGCGTTGCCCGAGTCCGGCGCCTGGCAGCCGAACACACTCGGCGCGAACGCGGACCGACCGAGGATCTCGTTCATCAGGGCGAGCTGCACCTGGCCGTAGCCCTGCCCACCGAACTCCGGCGTCAGGTGGCACGACCACAGCCCCCGCGAACCTGGTCCTGCAGCGGCCGCAGGTAGGCGTCGTGCACCGGGTGCGACTTGTCATAGATGACCTCCTCACCGCCGAAGGCGAGATCGAGTGGTTCGATCTCGGTCGCGATGACCTGCTTGATCCAGGCGAGGTCCGCGGCGAGCTGCGGCTCGACGTCGAAGGAAACCATCGACCCACTCTCCTATCAGAGTCTGGTGGCGATCTGGTATCGGTCGGCCGGGTGGCTGTGGATGCCGACGCTGGCCAGCCGACCGTCGCGGCCGTAGTGGCGGCGGGTGATGACGAGGGCCGCCGTAGCGGGGGCCACGCCGAGTGCCACGGCCATCCGCTCGGTGACCAGGGCAGCCGAGATGACCTGCTCGACCTCGCCGTCCGCGACGTCCTCGGCGCGGAAACTGAAGCGAAGAATCTTCTCCCGGGGCAGGTCGGAACGCAGGTAGTGCTCGCTCCAGCAGATCGTCGCGCCGGTGTCCCGGCGCACCCGCGGGCCGCGGACCACGAACCAGGCGGAGCCCGCGGCCGCGCCGAGGCGCCCGGCGGCCTCGGCGTCCAGCACGGTGTCGCCGGACCAGGAATCCACGATCCTCGTGTCCGCCGCCAGCGCGACGATGTCCGCGGCCGAGCGCGCCACCGGCTGGTAGCCGGCGACGGGCCGGGAGGCGAGCACGGTGGTTCCCGAGCCCTGCCGGCGGCTGATCATGCCGAGGTCCTCGAGGCGGCGCAGGGCGCGTCGGACCGTCTCGCGGGCCAGGCCGTGCGCGGCGCACAGCTGTTCCTCCGTCGGGATCCGGCTGCCGACGGGGAACGTGCCCTCGGCGATCTGCGCGAGCAGCGTCTCGGCGAGAGCCTGATGTCGGGGAGCGACCACGCCTCGTTATCCGCGGCTTGCACGCGACGCCGCCACGTACTCGTCGCGCAACTGGTTCTTGGCGAGTTTGCCGGTGGCCATGCGCGGCAGTTCCGCCCGGAAGTCGAACACCCGCGGAACCTTGTAGTGGGCGACGTTGTCGCGCGCGAACGTGCGGAGCTCCGCGGCGAACTCCGGGGTCGCCTCGACACCGACGGCCGGCTGGATGACCGCGTGTACGTACTGCCCCATCTCGGGGTCGGGCATACCGAAGACGGCCACGTCGGCGACGAACGAGGCCTCGACGGCGGTGAGCGCGACGATCATGTGGGCGATCTCCGCCGGCCGGCCGTACCGGCCCACGGGGATGTTGCGGCGGGCGAAGGCCGTGCGCTGCTCGGCCGGGATGGCGGCGGTCATCCCGGTGAGGGTCGCCCCGGGACAGACACAGTTGGCGGTGATCCCGACGCGTCCGTAGTCGACGGCCAGTGAACGGGTCAGGCCGACGATGGCGTGCTTGGAGACCGTGTACGGGCCGGTGAGGCGACCGGCGGTGAGCGCCTCGGTGGAGGCGACGTTCACGATCCGCCCGGCGCCGCCGGCGGTGAGCAGTTCGACGGTCGCGGCGCCGATGCCGCTCGCCCCGCCGGTGACGACGGCGACGCGGCTCACGCGGGCATCTCGACGACGACCTTGCCGATGACCTGGCGGTCGTGCACGAGGCGCATCGCGTCGGCGGCCTGCTCGAGCGGGAAGCGCGCGCTCACCGCGGGCCTGACCAGGCCGGCCTCGTACCAGCGGAAAAGCGCCGCCAGATCCGCGGCGTTCGCGGCCGGGTCGAGGACCGCGGACATCCCGTACGCGACCCCGATGATCGAGATGCCCTTCAGGATCGTCTGGTTGACCCGCATCGTGGGGATCTCCCCGCTGGCGAAGCCGATCGTGAGATACCGACCGTTCCACGCCAGCGAACGCAGCGGCTCCCGGATCTCCGCCCCGCCGACCGGGTCGAACACCACATCGACGCCGCGCCCGCCGGTGTGCTCCCGGACCGCCGCCGACAGCGAGGGCAGCCCCTGGTGGTCGAGCACCGTGTCCGCGCCGAGCTCGCGGGCCAGCGCGCACTTCTCCGGTCCACCAGCGACCGCCACGACCGTCGCGCCCGCCGCCTTGGCGACCTGGACGGCGGCCGAGCCGCAGCCGCCGCTGGCGCCGAGCACCAGGACCGACTCGCCCGTCTTCAGGGCGCCGCGGCGTATCAGCCCGTGGTAGGCCGTCCCGTAGGCGATCGTGAAGGCGGAGGCCTCGTCGAAGGGCATCGCGTCCGGGATGCGGTGCACCTGCTGGCGCGGCGGCGCGACGACGACCTGCGTCGCGAACGCGCCGACGCCCGGGACGGCGAGCACCCGGTCGCCGACGGCGAGGTCCCGCACGTCGGTTCCCACCTCGGTGACCACGCCCGCGCATTCGGTGCCCGGCACGAACGGCGGTTCGGGCCGCATGTGGTATAGCCCGCGGGTCATCAGCACGTCCGGGAAGTTCACCGAGGCGGCGCGCACCGCGATCCGCACGGCGCCGGGCCCGACCGCCGGTGTCGGCCAGTCTCCCAGCTCGAGACCGTCCTCGCCGACGAGCTTGGTACAGATCAACGCACTGCTCACGCTTACCGACCTCCCACAGGTCCGGAGCCACCTCGCCACCACGTCACGCGGCCGCGAACCGCACCGCGACCACGGTGGCGGCGCACAGTCCGACGTGCCGATATTTGTCTAGACGAATGCGGCTCAGAACACAAGCGATGCCGGTGGCTGATCGGAACGTGCGCTTTGCGTGGGATCCTTCGATCAGCTCGCCCTGACCGCGGCTGGTGGACAGCCAGTCCAGGTCGGTCTCGAGTGGTGCACGGCGTGCAACCGCCACAGCGGCCCGATCTCGTGCCACGCCCGGTGGCCGGCGTAGTTCGCCAGGTCGGCGAGCAGCACCAGCGCGGCGAACTGCAGCCATCCCGGCTGCGCCAGGCGAGCGACCGCAGCTACCGGTCCGGCGCTCACTCCGATGGTGACCGGCCGATTCCCTGCTCCGCGCATGGTGGTTGTCGCGGACCGACCGGGCGGGTCTCGTGGGCGGTGATGGCGGCCCGCATGGTCGGGAAGATCATCCGTGGGCCTATGGCCCTGGTGAGCCCGTAGGCGTCGAGGTCGTCGAGCAGATCCTGTTTGACATGCGCGAGGCCGAACGTGATGCCGCGTCTGGTCACCTCGGCGCGCAGGTCCTCGAGTGCGTCCAGGGCGGTGATGTCGACCTCGATGATCGCTTCGACGTTGAGGATGAACCAGTCGACCGGGTCGGTGGATCCGCGCAGCGCGGCGAGGGCACGGTGTCGGAAGTTCTGCGCGTTGGCGAAGAACAGCGGCGAGTCGTACCGGTAGGCGAACAGTCCGGGGATGGTGCGGGCGTTCGGGTAGTCGTCGACGTCGTGCATGCCGTCGAGGCCCGGGACCCGGCCGAGAACGGCGTCGTGGGGTCGGGCGACCCGGGTGAGCAGATCGAGCAGGGAGACGCCGATGGCGATGAGGATCCCGTAGCTGATGTCGAAGACGAGCACGCCGGCGGTGGCGAGCAACGCGAGGAGGAGTTCGCTGCGACGGAACGAGGCGAGCCGGCGGAACCCCTTGAGGTCGATGAGCCGGAGCGCGGCGAAGATGATGAGCGCGCCCAGGGTCGCCAGGGGGAACATCGCCAACGCCGGGCGCAGCAACGCCAGGGTGCCGACGACCGCGCCGACCGCGATGAGGGAGTAGACCTGCGTTTTCGCACCACCAGCGGCCGCGAGGGCGGTGCGGCTTCCGCTGCTGGAGACGGGAAGACCCTGGGCTGTTCCGGCGCCGATGTTCGCCGCACCCAGCGCCAGCAGCTCGCGGTTGGGGTGCACCGTGTGGCCGTGGCGGGCGGCGAACGCGCGGGCGGTCAGCATGGTGTCGGTGAAGCCGACGAACAGCACGCCCAGTGCGGCGGGTGCGACCCGCGTCAGGTCCGTCGCGGTGGGTGGATGCCACTCGGGTAGCCCGGCCTGGATGGTCCCGACGACGCGCAGTCCGTGTGCGTCGAGGCCGGCCGCCGCGACCACGGCCGTCGCCAGCGCGACCACGAACAGCGGTCCCGGTAGGTGAGGGACCTGCCAGGCCAGCAGTAAGAGCAGGGCGAGGGAGGCGGCAGCGAGGGCCACCGTCGGGCCGTGCGCGTGGGGGAGGCCGCGAGCGAACGAGTGCAGTTCCTCGTAGAGGTTGCCGCCTTCCACCGGCACGCCGGTGACCTTGCCCAGCTGGCCAACGATCATGATTATGGCGACGCCGGCGAGATAGCCGACCAGGATGGGCTGGGACAGCAGTTCGGCGATGATGCCGAGCCGGGCCAGCCCGGCGAGGATCGCGAAGGCCCCGGTCATGATGGCCAGGGCCGCGACGAGCCGGGCGTACCGGGCGGGGTCGCCGCCGGCGAGCGGGGCGATGGCGGCGGCGGTCATCAGCGCCGTGGTCGATTCGGGGCCGACCGAGAGCAGCCTTGACGACCCGAGGAACGCGTAGATCACCATGGCGGGCGCGGCCGCCCACAGACCTGCCACCGGCTGCACGCCCGCGAGTGACGCGTAGGCCATCACCTGGGGGATCAGGTAGGCGGCCACGGCCAGCCCGCTCGCGGCGTCCCCGCGCAGCTGCGGCCAGGAATAGGCCGACGGAACGGGCCCGTGGAAGCGGCGATGGGCGTGGATCGGGTGCTCCTCCACTCGGCGTCAGAGGATCGTAGGACTCCCGCCGGGTGTCCGGGATGGTATGTGAGGTCAGGCGTGCAGGACCGCGACGGGGCAGGGGGCGTGCAGGACGCACTGGTGGGTGGTGGAGCCGAGGACGAGTTCGGCGAAGCCGCCGTGGCCTCGGGTGCCGACGGCGAGGAGTTGGGCGTCCTGGGCGGCGAGGAGCAGGGCTTGGCTGGGGGAGTTGTCGATGGCGATCTGGTGGATCTCGAGGTCGGTGTCGTCGTCGATGTTCGCGGTGACGACGTCGGCGAGCAGCCGTTCGGCGTCCTGGTGCAGGGAGGCGAAGTATTCAAGAGGTGGGGCGAAGGGGGTGAGGGAGACGCGGTAGGAAGTGATCAGGTAGAGCGGGACGTTGCGTACCGCTGCCTGGCCGGCGGCCCAGCGGACGGCGGCGCTGGAGGGGTCCGAGCCGTCGACGCCGACCACGATCGGCCGTTGGTCTGGCTGCTCGCCGGGAGAGTCGTTGCCGCGGACCACGACGACCGGTCCGGTGTGCTGGTGTAGCAGTTGTTGTGCGACGGATCCGGCCAGGACCCGGTGGGCGAAACCCGATCCGCTGGTGCCGATCACGGTCATGGCGGCGTTCTTGGCCTGGCTCGCCAGAGCTTCGACGGGTTCCTGTTCGACGACGACCTGGTGGAGTTCGACGGGTGGGTCGGGCATGGGCACTCGGGCGATGCTGCGGTGCAGGGCCTGTTCGGCGGCCTTGGTCAGGCCGAGGTAGTCGGCGTTGACCGCGGCCCGGTAGACCCCGCGGGGCAGGCCGTCGGCGGTCCAGCCCAGCAGGGCCGTGACGGGCCGGTGCTCGAGCTGGGCTGTCGTGTAGGCCCACCGCAGGGCCGCTTCGGATCCGGTGGAACCGTCCATACCGACGAGAATGCGCTGCCTGTGCTCCGTGCTCATGCCTGCGGCCTCCAGCTCTGTCAATCGCTCGTTCCGGTGAACCTGGCGCAGCCCATTATTCGGCGCGGCCGACGGGGAGTTCGAATGGCGATAGGCATCCTCGGCGTGGGTATTTCGGCCTGTGTCGATATGTCGGTTGCCTGGTCCTCCCGACCGCCGTCACCTGCGAGAGTAATCGATGGCCGACGAGGTCCAGAATTTCCGTGAAGAGGACTCAGGCCGATATACGAGACCATCGCGGGACCTTCTTCCTGGTGGGTCGGGACGATCGACTACCTCTCCGCGAGTGTCGACGGGAACACCAAAGATGGGCCCGATGGTCGAGGAGGCGGAAGTCACGAAGATCATCTTCGGTCGGCCCGCGATGACAGTGGCCGGGCACGACCATCGCCGCGCCCTGCTCGGCTGGCCACCCGGAAGGCGGCGGAGATGAGCGGCTCACGAGGGGCGGGCGCGTTGCTCGCTGGCCTTCTGCTGGTGTTGACCGCCTGTGGCCATGGTTCGGGGCACGCCACCGCGGTTACCGCCGCGCCGACCTCGCTGCCGAGGACGTCGGCGCCCTCGTCGGTGCCCGGTTCGCACCCGCCGTCGCGCCCACCGACGGGGACGGTCACCCCGTCCCCATCGGCCACCCCGTCCCCGACGGGAACGGCACCCCCCGCGGCCTGGCCGGTGGCGCCACGGCGGGTCGAGTCGACGATGTCGGGTACGTCGACGGTCGTGGCGATGCGCGTCAGCCATCACACCGACGGTGCCAGCTTCGACCGGTTGGTGATTGAATTCCGTGGTGGTGTTCCGGGTTACGACGTGCGCTATGTGCCTGAGGTGCGTTCGCCTGGGCAGGGCGAGGTCGTTCCGCTAGCTGGCAGGGCATGCCTCGAGGTGGTGCTGTTCCCGGCCGTGTCCCACGACGTGGCCGGCAGCCCGACGCTGCGCACCCCGCGGACGGGTGGTGGCCTGCCCACGCTCGTGCAGTACCGGCTGACCGGCGACTACGAGGGATACGTCCATCTGGGCCTGGGCGTCCGCGATCGGGTTGGTTTCCGGGTGCTTACGTTGTCGAACCCGCCGCGGCTGGCCATCGACCTCGCCGGCTGACGTAGCCGCCGCCCGCGTTCTGCTGGATGGCTGCCTCGCCCGGGTTCGGCGGGAAACGCTCGCTGTCGCGAAGATCGGTGACGATCTGGCGGTGTTGCGCGCGTTCTCCGCCTACCCCGCCGAACACTGGGTGGATCTACGCGGCGACGCCGGGCCGAGCACCGCGGGCAGGTCTGCCCGGGATCGCACGTTCAGCTTGCGATACACCCTGGTCAGATGCTGTTCGACGGTACTGGTCGTGATGTACAGCCGGTCCGCGATCTCTCCGTTGGTGTGTCCCAGGGCGGCCAGGGCGGCGACCCGCCGTTCGGCGTCGGTCAGTGTGTCGACGGCAGCTGGCGGGTACCGGCGCGCGGCCCCGTAGGATTCCGCCTGCCCGTGGCCGGCGCGTTGCCGGGGGGGCTCGAGAATCGCCTCGGCCTGGCTCTGGTTCGCCAGGAGCCGGGCGCCTCGTGAGACGGAGCGGGCCTGGGCTGTGTTGCCGCTGCCGTGGTAGGCGATGCTCAGGTCGGCCATCGCGCGGGCCAGGTCCACCCTGGCTCCGACCTGGCGCAGGACCTCCACCGACTGTCGCAGCAGGGGCAGCCGCTCGCCGGGTTCGCTGGCGGCCGCGAGCAGCCGAAACGCGTTTCCCGATGTCCTCGAGCTGGTGAGTCCCTCCCGGGCGAGTTGTTCCTCGACCAGGCGCCGGCTTCGGTCCAGCTGGCCCAGCCGCAGGTACGCCTCGGCGGCGTCGGTCCGCCAGGCCACCAGACCGGACACGTCCATCCCCCAGCGGACCATCAGATCGCCGCAGGTGCTGAAGTCGGCGAGCGCCTCGTGCAGCTGACCGGTCGCGAGGTGGAAGTGCCCTCTGGCATGCAGATAGTGCAGGCCGAACCGGGTCTGGAACATCGCGGCCGGGACCGGGGTCATCAGCCATCGCCCGGCGTCGGCCAGACGGCCCATACGGACCATGGCGAGCAGCAGGCTTGCCAGCGGCGCGCCGAGACCAACCCCCCAGCCGTGTGGCGTCACGTCCGTCAGCGCCGCGCGGGCGTGTCTCTCTGCGTCGGGCAGCTCACCCCGTCTGAGCGCGATCTCGGCCTGTAGACCGGCGACCAGCGCCCGCCGGGTGTTCGAGCGGGAGATCGCGGGATTCGTGCTGAGGAGCTCCGTGCCGGCGGCGGCGGCGGAGAGGTGGTCTGTGTAGATCAGCACGAGTGCCGCCGACATGGCGGCCTCGATGCCGGTGCCGGTCGGCGGCATGTTCAGGAGCAGACGTTCCGCCTCGGTGCTGGCCAGCGCGTGCCCCCGGCCGGTGAGCACGGCCGCCAGCGCGAGCGCGGCACGTTCCGCCGGATCTGTCGTGGCCGGGGTCAGCGGCTGCGCCGCCGATCCGATGCAGACCGGGTGGACCTGGTCCATGAGCCCCGGATAGGTGCAGCACAGCAGGAGGCGCCCGATATCGAGGTCGGCGGCGATCCGCCCGCCGCGTCGCGTGCTCGCATCGCTGACGTCGACGAGCGCCGCGGACGCCTCGGCCAACCGGCCGTGCCAGGCCAGCGCCGCCACGAAGACGACGGCCCGGCGGCCCACCAGATAGCCCTTGCGCGCCGCGGCCGTCAGGCGAGGCAGATAGTGAAACATCGTGGACGGGCTGAGCCGCCAGTCGGCCTCGGCCGCGTCCAGCAGGACCGCGCCACGTTCCGACTCGACCGAGCATGCGCCGACGGCGTGCTGGAGAAACTCGACCGCGAGGGCAAGCTGATCATCCGCCTCCGCCTGTGCCGCCGCGAACCGCAGCACCGGTTGGACCCAGACGTCCTCGGTGTGCCCGGCGGCCACCAGATGCCGGGCGATGTCGACGGCGCGGGCGCCGTCGTGGTGCAGCAGTGCTGCGGCGCGGCGGTGCAGCTCCAGACGCCGGTCGGCGTGGATGCCGGCCTCGACCGCCCGGCGGGCCACCGGATGGCGCAGGCACAGGTTCTCGAGCAGCCCGGCCTGTTCCAGCACGCGAAGCCCTCGGTCCACGGCGTCCGGAGGGCTGTCGAGTAGCCGCGAGATCCGATCCGGCCGCCCGGAATCGTCCAGTACCGCTACCGCCTGGGCGACGTCGAGGACCGCCGGCCCGGCACGTTCGAGGCAGGACAGCACCGCCCGTTCGAAGGCCAGCCCGGCCACCGGCTCCGTCGCGGACGGGAGGGCCCGCTGGGCGATCGCCTCCTGATGGTCCTCGATCAGTGCCTGCGTCAGGAGGGGATTTCCCCCCGTGGCCCGGTGCACCGCCCGTGCCTGCTGGATTGTTCCGGTTCCGGTCCGCCGGGCCATGATCGCAACGGTGTCCTCGGGGGACAGCGGCGCCAGCCGGAGGTGGGTGACCTCTGGTTGTAGGAAGACCCGGCTCGCCGCCGGATCATTCCAGGTGGCTTCGCCGGTGGGCGCCGTCAACACGAAAAGTGCGCGGAGAAAAGCGATTCGCCGCATCATATCGACGAGGCAGCGTCGGGATACGGGATCGGCCCTGCCCGCGTCGTCCACCAGGACGAGAAGCGGGCCTCGCGTGCCGAGGTCCCGCAGAAAAACCTCGATACCACCCAGAACCCGGGAGTAGGCTGCCGACAGCTCGCCCTTTCCCGGGCGGTCCAGGGTAAGTGCCACATAGTGATCGATAGCCCTGGTGACCAGGTGATGATAGCGCGAATCGTCCGTGAAATCACTGAAAAGCTGCTGCGTCAGGCGGAACGGCAGGGAACCGTCATCGGTGCATCCGACCGCGCGCAGCGGGCGAATTCCTGCTGTGGTGGCTCGCTCGGCGAAAACCCGCAGGAGAGCGCTCTTTCCGATTCCGGCTGGGCCGGTGACAAGGGCGATCTGACCGTTCGGAGGATCGCTCGCGCAGTCGGCGATCAATCTTTCGAAAACCCCGATTTCGGTTTCGCGCGCGACGAAGATCATGGTCGGCGGACTCCTTGCGGATGTGGTGGACGGGCCTTGCGGGCGGCTGGGTCGACGAGGCGGTGACGGCGAGGTGGCGGCACGTCCGGACTGCCTGTGCGCCGCCTAGGAGCGCAGGCAGTGGTCGCCGAGGGAAGGGGCGGGGTGCGCCGATTGATGTCGGCGCGGCCGAGGGGCCGGGTGCGTCTCTCGGCGGGTGGACGTCGGTGCGTGTCGCGGGTGGTTCGCGGAGTTCGACATCAGATCAAGAGGAAGCGCTCAGAGCGATGATAGGTAAGCAATCTGTAGCGATTCAGCATGATAGGCGAGAGTCGATGGCCATGTGTCCTCATCTGCAGACTGTGCGCACGTAGTGAGATGGTCGGGGGATAGGTCCAGGTCGCCTGAGGAGAGGGAGGGGCCGGGAAGCGACCCGGCTCGCCCGGCCGCCCGGCTGGTGGGGCTGCGGGGCTGGTGGGGTGCGCGGCTCGTGGGACTGGCGGCCGCGGCC
>NZ_JALKFU020000579.1 GCF_023242965.2 Frankia sp. AgKG'84/4 | reverse complement strand
CGCCGAGCACGTGCGCGCGCAGCCACGGCACGTGGGCGAACAGTCGGTTGGAGGCGGCCTCCCGGCCGGCGGCAGGTCACCCGTTGCGATGCCGTCGGCGCCGGTCCCCTCACCGCCAGGGGATGCGGAGGAGTTCACGGCGTGCTCCCCCCGGTGAGGCTCACGTACCGGCCGAGTGCGGTCAGCGGGAAGACCAGCCGGTACAGGTGGTAGTTCAGCGAGAAGTCCCACGGGAAGCCGGTGCCGGTGAAGTAGGGCTCGTCCCAGGTGCCGTCGGGCCGCTGGGTCTCGCACAGCCACCGGACACCGCGCTCGACGGCCCGGCTGTCCGGGTCGACGGCGAGCAGGGCGAGCAGCGCCCAGGCGGTCTGCGAGGCGGTGAGCGCGCCCCGGCCGATCCAGGCCGGATCGGTGTAGGAGCGCAGGTCCTCGCCCCAGCCGCCCTCGGGTGCCTGGTGTTCGAGCAGCCACCGCACGGAGGCGATGATCGCCGGATGGTCGGTCGGAACCCCGGCCGCGATCAGCGCGGGCACGACCGCGCCGGTGCCGTAGACGTGGTTGACGCCCCAGCGGCCGAACCAGGAACCGCCGGGCTCCTGGTTGTCCAGCAGCCACTGCACCGCCCGCTGGGTGATCGGGTGATCGGATCGGCCCAGGTCAGCGAGCATCTCGACGAGATGCGCGGTGACATCCGCCGACGGCGGGTCGACGACCTCACCGAAGTCGCAGAACGGGATCTTGGTCGTGAGCATCCGGACGTTGTCCGCGTCGAAGGCGCCCCAGGCGCCGTCGGACGAACGCATCCCGACGCTCCAGTCGACCCCGCGGGCCGCGGCCGCGCGGATCGCCCCGGCCAGTGCCGGGTCGGCCGCCGCGACGGTGGGCCGGTCGGCGTCGCGGTGCTGCTCGTTGTTCGGGGCGACGTGCCCGCCGCCGAGCAGCCGGCGCAGTGCCAGCACGACCTCGGCGGTGTCGTCAACGTCGGGGTAGAAGTCGTTGTCGAACTCGAACGCCCAGCCGCCGGGGGCGAGTTCCGGACGGCGCACCGCCCAGTCGCCGGCGACCCGGACCTCCTCGTCAACGAGCCACTGGCCCGCCTTCACCATCGCCGGGTGGTCACCGGCAACGCCGGCGTCGGCCAGGGCCACGACCGCGAGCGCGGTGTCCCAGACCGGCGACTGGCAGGCCTCGATCTGGCGGATCGGGCCTTCCGGGGTGTCGCGGCGGATCACGTAGCGTTCCATGCCGCGGAACGCGGTGGCGATCACCGGGTGGTTCAGCGGATACCCCATCAGGTGCAGCGCCATGACGGAGTACACCCACGGCGGCTGGATGCCGCCCCAGCACCCGTCGGCCTCCTGGCGGGCGACAACCCACTCGGTGGCGCGGCGCAGCGCGAGGGTGCGCAGCAGCTTGATCGGCCTGCGCTCGTACCGGTGCATCAGCTTGTCGAGCCGCTGGAAGGCACCCTCCCAGCTACGCAGCGGCGCCGGCGGACGCTCGTCGGCGGGCACCTTGAGCTCGTCAATGTCGAAACCGAGGTCGTGTGCCGGGCGCAGCGAACCGACGATCGTCAGCGCGACGATCGTCTGGCGGGCCCAGCAGGCGAAGTCGTAGACGTTCAGCGGAACCCACGACGGCAGGAAGATCAGCTCCGGCGGGATCACCGGCACGTCGTCCCACGACCACTGGCCGAGCGCGGCCAGCCAGATCCGGGTGAACACCCGGGAGGCGTGCACACCGCCCATGTCCCGCACCAGCCCGGCTGCCCGGGCCATGTGCGGGGCATCCAGCGCGTCGCCGGCGAGGCGCAGCGCGATGTAGGCCTCGATGGTGGTGGACAGGTCGACCGGACCGCCGTAGAAAGTGGCCCAGCCGCCGCCCGCGAGCTGCTGCGACCGGATCCAGCGGGCGCTCTGCTCGGTCTCCTCCTCGCCGCGGATGCCGAGGAACTCCTTCATGAAGAGGTCCTCGGCGTCCATCGTGACGTTGGTCTCGAGGTCGCCCTTCCACCAGCCCTCCTCCGACTGGAGGGCGAGCAGGTGGTCACGGGCCCGCTCGGTGGCCAGGCGCGCGGTGACCTGGTCGGGCCGCTCGGCCGTGGCCGTCGCGGTGGCCGTCGCGGTGGCCGTCGCCGTCGCGGCAGCGGGCAGCGGCGGTGAGGACCGGGAGATCCCGTAGGCGTCGGCCGTGGCGGGCGCCGGGATGGCGGGCCGCCTGGGGCTCTTCTCGGCAGTCGGAGCAGCCGGGGACGGGTCCGAGGTCAGGCTCATCGACGACTCCCCTCGTCGTACGGGCGATGGTCTAGCGGACGATCAGCAGACTGATCGCCGGTCGGTTCGGGGGCGTGGCGGCCCGGTGGATCAGCGTCCGGCCACCTGGTCTCACCCCGTCCCGATGCGGGTCGGCGGGTGGTCCAGGCGGCATAAGCGCCTGTGGACACCTGCGGCCTCCCTCAACGATCGCGCTCGGTCACGAAGCGGGCGAGGGCGAGCAGCTCGGCCTCGACCTCCGCCGGCATCGACAGCGAGCGCAGTACGTTCTCACACGCCTTGAGCTGGCGGTCCGCCTCCGCGGTGGTCCAGTCCCGACCGCCGGCCCGTTCGACCAGCTCGGCGATGTGGGCCAGCTCCGCCTCGGTGGAGTCACCCGTCGACGTGAGGAACGCACGCAGCTCGTCGGCCGCGGCACCACCCGCCTCGAGTGCAACGACGACGGGCACCGACTTCTTTCGCGAGCGAAGGTCCGACAGCACCGGTTTGCCGGTGACGGTCGGGTCGCCCCAGATGCCGAGTAGGTCGTCGATGAGCTGGAAGGCCGTGCCGAGGCGCGAGCCGTACTCGGCGAGCGCGTCGACGGTCTCCTGCGGGGCGCCGGCGAGCACCGCGCCCAGCGAGGCCGAGCAGGCCAGCAGCGCGCCGGTCTTGCCGTCCTCCATCCGCAGCGTGTCCGCGACCGTGACGTCGGAGCGGTGCTCGAACATCAGGTCCTCGGCCTGGCCGCGGACGAGGTCCTGCACGCCCTGGCTGAGGATCAGGGCGGCCCGCCGGGCGGGCTCCCCCTCGACCTCGAGCAGGATCTGCACGGCGAGGCTGAGCAGGGCGTCGCCGGCGAGGATGGCGCCGTCGGCACCGAAGACCGTCCAGGCGGTCGCCCGGTGCCGGCGCTCGGTGTCGCCGTCCATCAGGTCGTCGTGCAGCAGCGAGAAGTCGTGCACCAGCTCGACGGCGACCGCCGCCGGCAGGCCGACCTCGGCGGACGCGCCGGCCGCCTCGGCGGACAGCAGCGCCAGCGC
>NZ_JALKFU020000578.1 GCF_023242965.2 Frankia sp. AgKG'84/4 | reverse complement strand
GCCGGGTGCGGCGCAGGTCGTCGAGGTCGGCCGCCATGCCGGTGGACTGCTCCCAGGCGCCCCACGCGAGCGACACGCCGGGCCAGCCCTGCTCCCGGCGGGCGGCGACGAGGCCGTCGAGGTAGGCGTTCGCCGCGCCGTACCCGCCGGTGCCGGCGCCCAGGAAGGTGCCGGAGACAGAGGAGAAGGTCACGAACACGTCGAGGTCGATTCCGCGGGTGGCGCGGTCGAGGTTCTGAGCCGAGACGACCTTCGAGGCGAAGACCGTGGCCAACCGGCCGGGGTCGGTCTCGGTCACGACGCCGGCGTCGAAGACACCGGCCGCGTGGATCACGCCGGACAGCCGGCGCTCGGCGTGCAGCCGCTCGACCAGGCCGATGACAGCGGCGGGGTCGGCGGCGTCAATCGCGACGACCTCCACCGCCTCGGCGCCGTACGCGCGCAGCTGGTGGACGAGCTCGTCCACCCCGTCCGCGGCCGGGCCGCCGCGGCTGGCCAGGACGAGGCTGCGGACACCGTGCGCCTCGACCAGATGGCCAGCGAGCAGGCGGCCGAGCGAGCCCGTGCCACCAGTGATCAGCACTGTGCCCCCCGGGTCGAAGCGCACGCCCGCGGCGTCGGACGCCGGAACGCTCCCGGTCGGGGGCGGTGGGGCGAGTCGGCTCAGTCGGGGCACCAGCAGCTCCGGCCCGCGCACGGCGATCTGCGGCTCGCCGGTGGCGAGGACGTCGGGCAGCGGGCCGCCGTCCGGATCGAGGTCGGCGAGAACGAAACGATCCGGATTCTCCGCCTGCGCCGCCCGGACCAGGCCCCAGACGGCCGTGCCGACCGGGTCGCGGACACCTGAGGCAACCGCGCCCCGGGTGGCCACCACGAGTGGCACGCTGTCGAGGGCGCCGCCGGCGAGCCAGGTCTGAAGCACCTCGAGCACCCGCGTCGTTTCGGCGAGCGCATCCTCGCCCCCGCCGGCCGCGAGCACGACGGCGGTGGGCGCGGGCGCCCCCGACAGCAGGTCGTCGGCCAGGTCAGCGACGTCGACCGGGCTGGTGATAGTAGGCCAGCCCGGGCCCGACCGTGGTCCCGGACCGACGGGCAGCGGCGTCCAGGCCACCTCGTACAGGCCTTCCCCCGCGCCCGGGCGCAGCCGGCCTGGCGTGATCGGCCGGAAGACCAGCTCCTCGACGGTCAGCACCGGACGACCTGCGTCGTCCCAAGCCGCCAGGGTCAGCGCGGCGGGCCCGCGGGGCGTCACACGGACCCGCAGCGACGTCGCCCCGGCGGCGTGCGGCGTGACACCGTTCCAGGCGAACGGCAGCATCACCCGGTCGTCGTCCGGCGCCGCGAAGGCCCTGGCGTGCAGGGCGGCGTCCAACAGCGCGGGATGCAGAACGAAGCGGGCCGCGTCGCCATGGGCCTGGGCCGGCAGCGCGACCTCGGCGAACAGCTCCTCGCCGCGCCGCCACGCGGCTCGCAGGCCGCGGAAGGCCGGCCCGTACTCGTACTGGTGCCGACGCAGCGCGGCGTAGAAGTCAACCGGATCGATCTCGATCTCCGTCGCGTCGGCCGGCGGCCACACGGTGGGGTCGAAGGCCGGCCCGGGCGCGCCGGCGGGCACCGCATCGGGGGCCAGCAGTCCGGTGGCGTGCCGGGTCCAGGCTCCACCGCCCGCGCGATCGGACGGCGCGGAATGCACGCTCACGGAGCGCACGCCCCGCTCGTCCGGCCCGCCGACGCTCACCTGGACCCGGACGCCCGCGCGGGCCGGCAGCACCAGCGGAGCCTCGATGACGAGCTCCCGCAGGTGACCGCAGCCCACCTCGTCGCCCGCCCGCACGGCAAGTTCGACCAGCCCCGCTCCGGGCAGCAGGACGACGCCGCCGACCGCGTGGTCGGCCAACCACGGCTGCGTGCGCGTGGACAGTCGGCCGCTGGCCAGCACCCCGTCGGTCTCCGGCACCTCGACCACGGCCGGGAGCAGCGGATGGTCGGACCCGGCCAGGCCCAGCGCGGGCGCGTCGCGCGCCTCGCCGCGGGTCGGCAGCCAGTAGCGGTCATGGTCGAACGCGTACGTCGGCAGATCCATGGCCGCGCAGGTGCTGCCCGCCGGCAGGATCGCATGCCAGTCGACGTCGACGCCCCGGACGAACAGCTCACCGGCCGCGGTCAGTACCGAGCGGTCCTCGGGCCGGCCCTCGCGCATCGCCGGCACCGCCGGGCCGACCGCGGCAATCAGCCCGCTCAGTCCGGTCCCGGGGCCGGCCTCCAGGAACAGTGCGCCGCCAACCTCGGCCGCGGCCCGTACCGCCGAGGCGAACCGGACCGGGTGGCGGACATGGTCGGTCCAGTAGCGGGTGGCGGACAGCTCGCTGGCGGTCGCCAGCGCTCCGGTCATCGTCGAGACCACCGGGATGGTCGGCTCCCGCCAGGTCAGCCCGTCCAGGACGGCGGCGAACTCGCCGAGCATCGGCTCCGTGTGCGATGAGTGCGCCGCGCGGGAGATCCTCAGCCGCCGGGTCCGGACTCCGCGGGCCCGCAGGGTCCCGGCCGCTGCCAGGACGGCATCCGCCGCGCCGGAGAGCACGACCGAATCGGGGCTGTTGACGGCGCCCAGTTCCACCCCGTCGCGGAGGAACTCCTCGACGGCCTCCTCCGGCAGGTTGACCGCGACCATCGCGCCGCCTGGCCCCAGCGCCTGCATCAGCCGGCCCCGGGCGGCCACCACCCGGGCGGCGTCCGGCAGCGACAGCAGACCGGCCACCTGCACGGCGGCGAGCTCGCCGATCGAGTGGCCTAGGACGAGATCGGGGCGCACCCCCCAGGAGTCGAGCAGCCGGGCGAGCGCCACTTCGACCGCGAAGAGGCCGGCCTGGGTGTAGACCGTCTCGTCCAGCAGGCCGCACGGCGAGTCGAACACGACGTCACGGACCCGATGGCCGACCCAGCCGGCCAGCTGCTCGTCCAGCAGGTCGCACACCTCGTCGAAGGCAGCCGCGAACACCGGGTACCGCGCGCTGAGCTGGCGGCCCATGCCGGCGCGCTGCGCGCCCTGGCCGGGGAACACGAACACGGTCCGAGCCGGATCACCGGTCCGGCCGGTGACGGCGCCGTGGGCCGGCTGACCGGCGGCCATCCGTTCCAGCTCGCTCACCGCCTGCCCCTTCGACCCGGCCACGACAACGGCCCGCTCGGACAGGTAGCCGCGGTGCGTGACGAGGGCGGAGGCGATGGCCGGCATTGCCCCGGCGGCCGTGGGCAGGAACTCGGCCAGCCGGGCGGCCTGGCCGGCGAGGGCCCGCGGGC
>NZ_JALKFU020000577.1 GCF_023242965.2 Frankia sp. AgKG'84/4 | reverse complement strand
GCGGTGACCGCCGCCGCCCTCGCCGCCGTGCTGCGTCCGTGGCGGCGCCGACAGGCCCGGCCGCCCGGCGGCCAGGGTGGGGGAGACTGAGCGGGTGGGCACGCGTTTCTTCTATGACACAGAGTTCATCGAGCGTCGCGAGGCCGGGCATCTCTGGCTCGACCTCGTCAGCATCGGTATCGTGAGTGAGGACGGCACACGGCGCTACTACGCCGTGTCGACGGAGTTCGACCCGTCGTGGGCGGTGCCGTGGGTGCGTCGCAACGTCCTCGACCAGCTGCCGCCGCCGGCCGACCCGGCCTGGCGCTCCCGGGCCCGGATCCGCTCCGAGATTGCCGAGCTGCTGACCGCCGACGGCGCGCCGGAGCTGTGGGCCTGGTTCGGCGCCTACGACCATGTGGTGCTCTGCCAGCTGTTCGGGACAATGACCGACCTGCCCGCCAAGCTGCCGCGGTTCACCCGCGACCTGCGCCAGCTCTGGGAGGATCTCGGCCGCCCGCCGCTGCCCCCCGCCCCGGCCAACGCCCATGACGCCCTCGCGGATGCCGTGCACAACCTCGCCCGCTGGGAGGTCCTCGCGCCGCTGCGGGCCCGGTCGGCGGTGGCGCGGCCCTCGGCCCAGTCCTGACCGGGTGGTCTCACGACCGTCAGCGCCTGTCTCGCCACGCCTGGCAATCGGTTAGTCAACCGTACGTGCCGACCGGCCGTTACGCTGCCGCGGCGGGGGCGGCGTGGACGCGACAGGAGGAGCCGCGATGAGGATCGGCGTACTGACCGGAGGGGGCGACTGCCCCGGGCTGAACGCGGTGATCCGCGCCGTCGTCCGCAAGGGCGAGGGCGTCTACGGACACAGCTTCGTGGGCTTCCGGGACGGCTGGCGCGGGCCGCTGACCGGCGACACCGTGCGCCTGGACATCCAGGCTGTCCGCGGCATCCTGCCGCGCGGCGGAACGATCCTCGGCTCGAGCCGGACGAATCCCTATGCGGCCGTGGACGGCCCGGCGCTGATCCGGGAGAACCTCGCCGCGGCCGAGGTCGACGCGCTCATCGCCATCGGCGGCGAGGACACCCTCGGTGTCGCCGCCCGGCTGCACGCCGAGGGCGTGCCGATCGTGGGCGTGCCGAAGACCATCGACAACGACCTGTCCGCGACGGACTACACCTTCGGCTTCGACACCGCCGTCAACATCGCCACCGAGGCGATCGACCGGCTGCACACCACGGCGGAGAGCCACCACCGGGTGCTCATCGTCGAGGTGATGGGCCGTCACGCCGGCTGGATCGCGCTGCACAGCGGCATGGCCGGCGGCGCCAACGTCATCCTCATCCCCGAGCGGCCCTTCGACGTCGACAAGGTCTGCGCGTTCGTCGAGGCACGTTTCGCCACCCACTACGCGCCGATCATCGTCGCCGCGGAGGGGGCCACGCCCATCGCCGGCACCATGGTCACCAAGGCGGACGAACTCGACGCGTTCGGCCACGTCCGCCTGCACGGCGTCGCCTCGATGCTGGAGACCGAGATTCACGGCCGCACCGGCCGTGACGCCCGCGCCACGGTGCTCGGCCACCTGCAGCGCGGCGGCACGCCGAGCGCGTTCGACCGCTGGCTCGCCACCCGCTTCGGTCTGCACGCCATCGACGCCGTGCACGAGGGCGACTTCGGCGTGATGGTCGCCCTGCACGGGACCCGCATCGACCGGGTACCGCTGGCGGAGGGGACCCGCGAGCTCAAGACGGTGCCCGAGGAACTCTACGAAGAGGCGCAGATCTTCTTCGGATAGAAGCCGTTGGGTGTACATCGCTTCTTCGCCGCGTCGGGCCCGTACCCTTGTGTCTCGTGAGCGCATTGGACGTCTGGCGGACCCTCCCGGCCAAGCAGCAGCCGTCGTGGCCCGATCCGGTGGAGCTGCAGGCCGCGTATGACCAGCTCGCGGCGCTTCCGCCGCTGGTCACGGCGCCCGAGGTGCGCTCGCTGACCGACCGGCTCGCGATGGTCGCCCGCGGCGAGGCCTTTCTGCTGCAGGGCGGCGACTGCGCCGAGACGTTCGCGGCGAACACCGCCAACAAGATCCGCGACAAGGTGAAGACACTGCTGCAGATGGCGGTCGTGCTCACCTACGGGGCGTCCACGCCGGTGGTGAAGGTCGCCCGCATCGCCGGCCAGTACGCCAAGCCGCGCTCGGCCGACATCGAGTCGAGCACGGGCCTGCCGTCCTACCGTGGCGATGCCGTCAACGACATCGCCGCGACGGCGGCGGCCCGGCGGCCCGACCCGATGCGCATGGTCGCCTCATACCACCAGAGCGCGGTCGCCCTCAACCTCGTCCGCGCGTTTGCCACCGGCGGCTTCGCTGACCTGCAGAAGGTCCACGAGTGGAACAAGGCGTTCGTGCGCGACTCGGCCGCCGGCCGGCGCTATGAGGCGATGGCGACCAACATCGAGCGGGCGCTGGCCTTCATGGCCGCCTGTGGCATCGACCTTGACCGCACCGCCGCGCTGACCGGCGTGGAGCTGTTCACCAGCCACGAGGGCCTGCTGCTGGAATACGAGCGGGCGCTGACCCGGGTCGAGGACGCCACCGGTGCGCCGTACGACCTGTCCGCCCACATGATCTGGATCGGCGAGCGGACCCGTGACCTCGACGGCGCCCACGTCGACCTGCTCTCCCGGGTGGGCAACCCGATCGGCTGCAAGATCGGCCCGAAGGCCAGCCCCGACGAGGTCCTCGAGCTCGCCGAGCGGCTCAACCCGCAGCACATCCCCGGCCGCCTCACGCTGATCTCCCGGATGGGCGTCGGCCGGATCCGGGACGCGCTGCCGCCGATCATCGAGAAGGTCAACGCCGCCGGCCCGCCGGTCGTCTGGTCCTGCGACCCGATGCACGGCAACACCCGGGACGTCTCCGGCATCAAGACCCGCCACTTCGACGACGTCCTCGACGAGGTCTTCGGCTTCTTCGAGGTGCACAAGGCCCTGGGTACCCACCCGGGTGGCCTGCACATCGAGCTGACCGGCGAGAACGTCACCGAGTGCCTCGGTGGCGCCGAGCTGATCGGCGAGGACGACCTCGGCGGGCGCTACGAGACCGCCTGCGACCCGCGGCTGAACACTTCCCAGGCGCTGGAGCTGGCCTTCCTCGTGGCCGAGATGCTCCAGCACGCCCAGCTTGACCGCGTGGTCGCCACCGGCCGGGACAGCCTCCCGCCGCGCAGCCTCCCGGCCTGACCGGCTGCCGTCTCAGCGGCGGCCCGGGCCCTGTTCGGCCGCGTCGACGGCCGCCGGCTCCGTGGCGGCCGCCGGCTCCGTGG
>NZ_JALKFU020000576.1 GCF_023242965.2 Frankia sp. AgKG'84/4 | reverse complement strand
ACCGTGGTCGGGCCGCCCGCGACCGTGGTCGGGCCGCCCGCGGCCGCGGTCGCGACGGCCATCGGGTCGCGCCAGATGTGCTCCCGGTGCGGCGGGCGGGTGGCGAGGTCCGGCAGGTCGCTCCAGGTGCCGAGTGTCTCCGCGAACACGTCGTCGTCGTCGATCCGGCGCAGCTCCTCGGCGAGGAGGTCACCGAGACCGCGGGCAGCCAGCGGCAGCACCCGGTCCGGGAAACCGGAGCGGGAGATCGTCGCCGAGCGGGCATCGGTGCGCGTGATCGCGAGCCGCTCGCCGCCGAGGTGGACGACGACGGCGGTGATCTCGGGCCGCCGTCCGCTCTCCTCGACCGTGACCGGCACGCCGAGCCGGTTGCGCAGCCAGCCGGCGAACAGCTGGGCGCTCGGGTTCGCCGGCCCGGCCTGTACCACCACGTGGTCCGGCCGGTCGTTCAGCTGGTCGAACGCGGCGGCGAGCAGGGTCCGCCACGGGGTCAGCCGGGTCCACGCGAGGTCGGTGTCGCCGGGGACGAAGTCGGTGGCGCGCTGGTGGAGCGCGGCCAGCGGGTCCGCCGCGGCGGTGACGTCGGTGACCCGCCGGTCGGCGAAGACGCCGAGCGGGTCGTAGGCGATCCGGGTCGGCGGCTCGTCGTGCCACCAGGTGACCACGGGGGCGTCCGGGGCGAGCAGGGGCAGCACGACCGACTCGGCGTGCAGCGCCAGGCGCCCCGACATGCGCATGACGACGGCCTCGCCCGGCCCGAGCCGACCGCCGATCGACACCTCCGCGTCGAGGCGGGGGTGCGGTGCGTCGATCTGGCGGCGCACGACGATGAGCAGTCGGCACGGATGCGCCGAGGCGGCGAGCGTCGCCGCGCCCTCCGCCTCGCTGACGTTCTTCTCGTCGACGACGGCGACGAGGGTGAGCGCCAGCCCGAAGGCGAGGGCACCGGCCGCGCGCCGCTCGGCGGCGAGTGCCTTGACCACCTCAGAACCGGTGGTGTCCCACAGCGTGGTCACGAGGGGCTCCTTTCCGTCCGGGGAAGCGGGGCGTCCGTCCGGGGAGGCGGGATGGCGCTCATGGCCGCCGCCAGCGGCGGCCGTCGGCACCGAGCATGTCGTCCGCGGCGGCGGGACCCCAGCTACCGGCCCGGTAGCGGTGCGGCGTGGTGCTCGCCCAGTGCTCCTCGAGCGGGTCGATGATCCGCCACGACTCCTCGACCTCGGCGTTGTTCGGGAACAGTGTCGCGTCGCCGAGCAGCACGTCGAGGATGAGACGCTCGTAGGCCTCGGGCAGCGCCTCGGTGAACGCCTCGCCGAACAGGAAGTCCATTGCGACGTCGCGGACCTCCATCGACGAACCGGGGACCTTCGAACCGAACTTCAGCGTGACGCCCTCGTCCGGCTGGACCCGGATGACGAGCTGGTTGTTGCCGAGTTCGGCGGTGTCGGTCTGGTCGAACGGCAGGTGCGGCGCCTTCTTGAACACGATCGCGATCTCGGTGACCCGCCGCGGCAGCCGCTTGCCGGTCCGCAGGTAGAACGGCACGCCCGCCCAGCGCCGGGTCTCGATGCCAAAGCGCACCGCCGCATAGGTCTCGGTGTGCGAGTCCGCTGGGATGTCCTTCTCGTCCAGGTAGCCGGCGACCCGCTCGCCGGCGAGCCAGCCCTGCTCGTACTGGCCGCGCACCGCGTACCGGTCCAGGTCGGCCGGCAGCGACACGGCCCGCAGCACCTTGATCTTCTCGGTGCGGATCGTCTCGGCGCTGAAACTGACCGGCTCCTCCATCGCGGTGAGCGCGAGCAGCTGCAACAGGTGGTTCTGCAGGACGTCGCGGGCGGCGCCGGTCTCGTCGTAGAAGCCGGCGCGGGTGCCGATGCCGACGTCCTCGGCCATGGTGATCTGCACCGAGTCGACGAACTGCGAGTTCCAGATCGGCTCGAACAGGGTGTTCGCGAACCGCAGCGCGAAGAGGTTCTGAACCGTCTCCTTGCCGAGGTAGTGGTCGATGCGGTAGACGCCCGACGGGGTGAACACGTCGTCGACCAGGGCGTTGAGCTCCCGGGCGGAGGCGATGTCGTGCCCGAACGGCTTCTCGATGACCACCCGGCGCCAGCCGGACGCGCCCTTGGCGGCCAGGTTCGTCCGCTGCATCTGCTTGAGGACGACCGGGAACGCCGAGGGCGGGACCGACAGGTAGAACGCGGCGTTGCCGGCGATGCCGTGCGAGGCCTCCAGCTCCTCCAGGGTGGTGACGAGCCGGTCGAAGGCCGCGTCGTCGTCGAAGGCACCCTGGACGAACCGCACGGAGCTGGCGAGACGGTCCCAGACCTCCTCGCGGAAGGGCGTGCGCGCGCCCTTCTCCGCGGACTCCCGGGCGAACTGCGCGAAGTCGTCGTCCGACCAGTCGCGCCGGGCGAAGCCGAGCAGCACGAAACCGGGCGGCAGCAGGCCGCGGTTGGCCAGGTCGTACACCGCCGGGATCAGCTTCTTGCGGGCCAGGTCGCCGGTGGCGCCGAACACCACGAGGGCGCTGGCGTCCGGCAGGCGTGGCAGTCTGCGGTCACGCGGATCGCGCAGCGGGTTGGTACTCACCGTGGGCGCCACCCGTTCCCCCTTCGCACTCGTCTTGGTCCCTTCCTGGGTTCTTTCACTGTTCGCCACCGCTTGTCCACGGTGATCCGTCCGGCCACGGTGATCGGCGTGACACCGGCTCAGTCGTTCGAGGGCGGGTTCGACAGCTGCCGCGCGACCGTGTCGAGCAGCTGCTTCCACGAGTCCTCGAACTTCTGCACACCCTGAGCCTCCAGGGTCTCGATCACATCGTCCAGGTCGATGCCGACCTCCGCCAGCGCGGCGAACACCGCCCGCGCGTCGTCGTAGAACGGCCGGATCGTCTCGCCGCCGACCACGCCGTGGTCCGCGAACGCCTGCAGCGTCGCCTCGGGCATGGTGTTCACCGTGTTGGGCGCGATCAGCTCGGACACGTAGATCGTGTCGGGAAGGGACGGGTCCTTCGTCGACGTCGACGCCCACAGCGGGCGCTGCGCCTTCGCGCCCTTGGCCGCCAGGGCCGCCCAGCGGGGCGTCCCGAACGCCTTCTCGTAGCGCTCGTAGGCCAGGCGCGCGTTGGCGATCGCCGTCTTCGCGTGCAGCGCCTTCGCCGCCGGTGTCCCGATCTTGTCGAGCCGGCTGTCGACCTCCGTGTCGACCCGGCTGACGAAGAACGATGCGACCGACGCCAGGTCGGAGACGTCGCGGGGGGGCGGCCCGCCCCGCCCCAAAAAAAAAAAAAAAAACCGGCCCCCCGGGCCGGGGGGGGGGTTCCGCCACACCCCCCCCCCCCCCG
>NZ_JALKFU020000575.1 GCF_023242965.2 Frankia sp. AgKG'84/4 | reverse complement strand
CCGCCGACCTGCGGACGCGGCCAGGCGCGGCCAGCCACCGCCCGGTCCCGACCCATCATCCCACCCTCCGACATTCGCGTCTCAGCAGCGGCAATTATGGCTACCTCGACCGCCGGTGGCGAGGACCGGCCATGAGGCGGACAAGACATGATGTGTCGCGGGTCACAGAAATGGGCGAATCCCCACCCGATATGTACGCCTGTGTGTGACCATCGCCCCGTAGTCGGCATCATCGCGGTTGCCGGCCAGCTCAGCACGCGACAGTCCCGCCCTGCCACTGCGAGGAGCGCAATGCTCGAACCGCAGGCCGGAACCGGCCGGCCGGCACGCGCTGTCGGCCCCGTCGACTCCGGCACCCGCCGCCTGCGGATCCCCCGTACCCATACGCGGCCCGGCGTTCATCCCTTCGACGAGGTGCGCTGGGAACGCCGGGACGTGTCGCTGACGAACTGGCGGGACGGCACACCCAACTTCACCCAGCGCGGCGTGGAATTCCCTTCCTTCTGGTCGACGGCGGCGGCGGCCATCGTCGCGAGCCGGTATTTTCGCGGTGCGTTCGGCGGCCCGGACCGGGAATGGTCCCTGCGCCAGCTCATCACCCGGGTGGTCACGCCCTACTCCCGGACCGGCCGGCGAGAAGGCTATTTCGCGACGGCCGAGGACGCCGAGGTCTTCGAGCACGAACTGATCTGGCTGTTGCTGAACCAGTCCTTCAGTTTCAACAGCCCCGTCTGGTTCAACGTGGGTACCGACGCGCCGCAGCAGGTCGCCTCGTGCTTCATCCTCGCCGCCGACGACAGTCTCGACTCCGTGCTGAACTGGTACCGGGAGGAGGCGCTGCTGTTCCGCGGCGGCGCGGGCTCCGGGGTCAACCTCTCCCGGCTGCGGTCGTCGTCCGAGCTGCTGCCCTCGGGCCGGCGGGCACCCGGGCCGGTGAGCTACATGCGCGGCGCCGACGCCTCCGCCGGGGCCATCCGCGCGGGCGGAGCGCCCCGCCCGGCGGCCAAGATCGTCGTGCTTGACGTGGACCATCCGGACATCACCGAGTTCGTCGAGTGCAAGGTCCGCGAGGAACGCAAGATCCGTGTGCTGCAGAACGCCGGGTTCGATATGGAGGTCGGCGGCCGGGACATCGACTCGGTGCAGTTCCAGAACGCCAACAACGCCGTGCGGGTCACCGACGAGTTCATGCGGGCCGTCGCCGCCGACCGGCCCTTCGAGCTGCGCGCCCGCGGCGATGGCGAGGTGACCCGGAGCATTCCGGCGCGCGCCCTGTTCCGGCTGATCGCGCGGGCCGCCTGGGAATGCGCCGACCCCGGCCTGCACTTCGACGACACCATCAACTCCTGGCACACCTGCCCGGCGGGCGGGCCGATCAGCGCGAGCAACTCCTGCAGCGAGTACATGCACCTGGACAACTCGTCCTGCCCGGTGGGGTCGCTGAACCTGCTGCGTTTCCTCGACGGGGACCGCCGGTTCGACACCGCGGCCTTCACCGCCGCGGTCGAGCTCGTCGTCCTCGCGATGGACATCTCCCTCTCCTTCGCCGACGTGCCGACCCCGGAGATGCGCGCGACCACCCAGGACTACCGTCAGATCGGCGTCGGCTACACCAACCTCGGCGCGATGCTGATGGCCACCGGCCAGGCCTACGACAGCGAGGAGGGCCGGGCCACGGCCGCGGCGATCACCTCGCTGCTGTCCGCGACCGCCTACCGGCGCTCGGCCGAGATCGCCGCCGCGCTCGGGCCCTACCCGGGATTCGCCGACAACGCCGCCGCGCACCGCGCGGTCGCGCAGCGCCACGCCGCGGCGCACCATGCGACCCGCCCGCCCGCCGCCGGCTTCGCCGGCGGGGAGATCCTCACCCGCGCCGGACTGGAGTGGCACCGGGCGCTGGGCCTGGGCGAACGACACGGCTGGCGCAACTCCCATCTCACCCTCATCTCGCCCACCACCACCACCGGGCTGGCCATGGACTGCGCCACGATGGGCACGGAGCCGGACCTCGCCCTGGTGAAGATCCGCAAGAGCCCGACGGGCGCGGCGATGCGCAGCGTGAACACGACCGTGCCCTCGGCGCTGCGCGCGCTGGGCTACCCGCGGGCGGCGGTGGCCCGGATCGTCGGCTTCATCGCCGCGAACGGCCACGTCGTGGGCGCCCCCGGCCTACGCCCCGAGCATCAGGCGGTCTTCGACTGCGCGCTCGGGCCGCGCGCGGTCGACCCGATGGCGCAGGTACGGATGATGGCGGCGGTGCAGCCGTTCCTGTCCGGCGCGATCTCCAAGACGATCAGGCTGCCGGCGTACGCCACCGTCGACGATGTCGCCGCCGTGTTCTACGCCGCCTGGCGCAAGGGGCTCAAGGCCCTCGCCGTGTACCGCGACACCGCCAAGGTCGGCCAGTCCATGTCCGGAATGACGGTTCCCGCCGCCGACGGGGACGCCGATGCCTGGCTGGGATCCCGGCCGGCTGTCGCCCCCGCGGCGGCCAGCCACCTGCCGTCCACCCCCAGGTTCTCCGCCCGCGCGTCGTAGGTGTTCGCCCACCCGCAGGGCCCGCCGGGTCGCTTCGGAGGGGCTGGGCGTCCGGTTTGCCCGCCCGCAGGGGCTGGCCGCGTCGCCGACTGGTCGCGCTGGCGGGAGCGGTGTCCGGTGCCCTCGCCCTGATCGGCCGGCGCGGGCCTGGCGGCGCGCCGCGCGCGTTCGGTCCGCGGGGCGCGCCCCGGGGGCGGGAATGGGAAAGAATCGCGGGTATGGTCGCCGGAGCTGTGCCCAGTCGCCCCGTGAGTCCAGCCGCCGGGGTGGACCAAGGCGCCGGGGTGGACCAGGGCGCCGGGGTGGACCAGGGCGCCGGGCGGGCCGGCGCGGGGCCGCTGGACCTCAACGCCGATCTCGGTGAGGGCTTCGGCGCCTGGCGGCTCACCGAGGACGACGCCCTGCTCGACCTCGTCACCAGCGCGAACGTGGCCTGCGGCTTCCACGCCGGAGATCCGGCGACGATGCGCCGGGTCTGCGATCGGGCCGTCGCGCGCGGCGTCCGGATCGGCGCCCAGGTCGGCTACCGGGACCTCGCCGGTTTCGGCCGGCGCCGCATCGACATGGCACCCGACGACCTGCGCGACGACGTGCTTTACCAGATCGGCGCGCTCGACGCCTTCGCCCACGCGGCCGGCGACCGGGTGCGGTATGTCAAACCGCACGGAGCGCTCTACAACACGATCGTCGAGGACGAGGAGCAGGCCGCCGCCGTGGTCGAGGCCGTGCGCGACTACGACCCGGCGCTGCCGGTCCTCGGCCTGCCGGGCTCGACGTGGCTGCGCCAGGCCGCGGCGGCCGGGCTCGTCGCCGT
>NZ_JALKFU020000574.1 GCF_023242965.2 Frankia sp. AgKG'84/4 | reverse complement strand
GCGTTGCGGCGGGCCAGCAGCGTGCGCCGCGCCCGCACCGGCGTCACGGCGCCGAAGACCCCGAGCGCGGCCGCGATCGCCACGTCGCCGACGCTCACCACCGCCGGGACGCCCGGAAACGGGAACGGGATGATGTCGCTGAGCAGCCGCAGGCTGGTGCCACCGCCGCCAGGGGTGTGGAAGGCCGAGCTCAGGATGTCCCCGACCGGTACCCCCGCATGGCGCGCGCCCCACAGCGACACCGGCATCTGACCGCCGTTGGCCGTGATGGCGGCGGCGTTGGCGATGATCCCGGCCAGGAGCAGTCCCAGGCCGGGCAGCCGGTTGTTCATGCCGGCGAACAGGGCGGCGAGCACGGCCGCCACGATCCAGGCCGGGCTGTGCAGCGCCGGGACGAGACCGCCCACGGCCAGCACCAGCACCAGCACGGCGAACAGCCAGGGCCGGTAGACGTGGACGCGGGCGAGGGCGCCGAGAGTTCCACCGCGGGCGAGGCCGACGCCCAGCCCGCAGACCAGGGTCAGCACGACAAGTACGAGCACATGCGTAGTCTGCGGGTTTGTGGGATTCGCGCCCAACACCGGGCGGCCCAGTGGCGCTTTCGGCGTGTTCCGGTCGTCCTTGTTGGCGTGGGCCATTGGTCCGGATGCCCGCTGGCACTAGGCTCCTGGAAGGTCGACTCCTGGAAGGTCGACTGCAGGCGGGTTCGCCGATTCGGATGCCCGGATCCGGCCCACTAGGTGCGGAAGGGAGCGTCGATGGCGGAGGAGGTCCGCGCGGAGATGGTCGCCAACGTGTGGAAGGTCGTCGTCGGTGTGGGAGACCCGGTGGCCGCCGGTGACGCCCTCGTCATCCTGGACTCCATGAAGATGGAGATTCCGGTGATCAGCGAGGACGGCGGCACCGTCGCCCGGATCGCCGTGCAGGAGGGCGACGTGGTCCAGGACGGCGATCTGATCGCGGTCGTGGAGCCCGTCGCCGGTTGAGCCCGACGGGCGGGCGCCGCCCCGCGTCGGCCGCGGCCGACGCCTGCTTCGGATCACACCTGTGTGCCATGCCTTAAGCTGCTGTTCATGGACGCCTCATTCTGTGACCGTTGCGGTCAGTTGGCCAGTGTGGGCAACCATGAGGCGTGCGCGCGGGCGCGGGAGCTGGAGCCGCCGCGGTACTGCCGGATCTGCCGGCGGCGGATGGTGGTCCAGATAACGCCGAGCGGCTGGTCCGCCCGGTGCGCCGAGCATGGCCGGCTGACGGCCACCAACGCCTGAGCCCCATCCGCCCGGTGCGCGGTCGTCCTGCGCCGGCACGGGCCCTGGGCCGTGCCGGCGCCGCGATCAGAGCTAGAGAGTCGCCTGCAGCGACTTGATCGGCATGCTCAGGTCGGCCAGCATCTTCAGGTCGGACTCGGCCGGCCGGCCCAGCGTCGTGAGGTAGTTGCCGACGATCACCGCGTTGATGCCGCCGAGCATCCCCTGGGTCTCCAGGTCGCCGAGGGTGATCTCACGGCCGCCGGAGTAGCGCAGGATCGTGCGCGGCATGGCGAGCCGGAAGGCGGCGATGGCGCGCAGCGCGTCCCGCGGCGCGACGGGCGGGTAGTCCCCGAACGGGGTACCGGGGCGCGGGTTGAGGAAGTTCATCGGCACCTCGTCCGGCTGCAGCTCGGCGAGCTGCGCGGCGAGTTCGGCACGCTGCTCCAGCGATTCACCGACGCCCAGGATCGCGCCGCAGCACAGCTCCATGCCGGCCGCGCGCACCATCTCGCAGGTCTCCCAGCGCTCCTCCCAGGAATGCGTGGTGACCACCTTGGCGAAGTGGGACCGAGCCGTTTCGAGGTTGTGGTTGTAGCGGTGCACCCCGAGACCGGTCAGCTCGTCCACCTGCTGCTGGGTGAGCATGCCCAGCGAGCAGGCGATATTGATCTCCACGGCGGCGCGGATGGCGGCGACACCCTCGCGGATCTGGGACATCAGCCGGGCGTCGGGGCCGCGGACGGCGGCGACGATGCAGAACTCGCTCGCGCCGGTCGCCGCGGTCTGCCGGGCGGCCTCGACCAGGGACGGGACGTCCAGCCAGGCGGAGCGCACCGGCGAGTCGAACTTGCCCGACTGCGAGCAGAAATGACAGTCCTCCGGGCAGCCGCCGGTCTTCAGGCTGACGATGCCCTCGACCTCGACCTCGGGGCCGCACCAGCGCATCCGCACCTCGTGGGCGAGCGCGAGCAGGTCGCTCAGCGCCTCGTCGGGCAGCCGCAGGACGGCGAGCACACCGGCCTCGTCCAGGCCACGGCCGGCCTCGAGCACCTCACGGCGGGCGTGGGCGAGCAGCTCCGCCGGCGTCGGGTCGGCGGCGGCGACGGCCACCGGGGAGACCGGGGAGACCGGGGAGACCGGGGGGACCGGGGGGACCGGGGGGACCGGGGCGGAGGTCTCGGGGGCGGCTCCGCTGTCGGCCCGGGTGACGGCGGTCTCGGTTCGCGCGCCGGGAACCACCCTCACGGGGGACCCCGCCGACGAGGCGGGGTGCGCGGTCACGGGTGCGGTCACGGTGGCCTCCAGGACATGGGCGGGGACGGGACTGAATCGGCGGGTCGGATCGACATTGTGTGCGGTCGCAGGTGCGGAAGGTCGGGTTTGCGGTAGCGGTGGGCTGGCATCGGGCAGGTTGGGCCGATACGTCCCAGCCCGGAGCGTGCTGGGATCACTGGCCCCTTCGGGCGCGCATCCATTGTGGAGGCGGGGCAGCCGGGTCGGGCGACTTTCGAGGGCGATCTCCGGCACGTTCAGCACAGGAACGCGCCAAACAGTCACATCTGGTGATCCTTGCGGAACGCTCGCGCCGAGAAGGTACCGCCGAACGCTGGCTCGAGCGAGCGTCTGGCCGTCGCGAGGAAGTCGGTCCGGCCCAGCCGGCCGGCGCCGGCGGGCACCGCCCCGGACAGCCCCCGACCCGCGAGGATCTCCAGGTCGGCCACGTTGCTGCGGCAGGCCAGATCCGGCTCGGTCGGCCACGAGCCGATCACCACGCCGGCCAGGCCGAGGCCGCGGTGCGCCAGTACCTCCAGGGTCAGCGCGGTGGTGTTCAGCGTGCCGAGCCCGGCTGCCGTTACCACCAGCACCGGCGCGGACAGCTCCCGGGCGAGGTCTGCCAGCGTCGCGCCGTTGTCGTCGTAACGGACGAGCAGTCCCCCGGCACCCTCGACGATCACGAGGTCGCGTCCGGCGGCCAGCTTGTCCACCGTTCCCGCGAGGGCCGCGAGGTCGACGGCGCAGCGCCCCGCCCGCCGCGCGGCCGCGGGGCCCCTCCGCCCTGCGCGACGATCCAGCTCGTGCGGGCGCTGCACCCGCTGCGGGAG
>NZ_JALKFU020000573.1 GCF_023242965.2 Frankia sp. AgKG'84/4 | reverse complement strand
GTCTCGCGCCGGCCCGGCCGGGGTGGCGCGGTCAGCGGCGGGCTGTCAGGAGCGGGCATCGACCGCCCCGGTCCGGACCGCGCCGGCACGATGGGCGGCGGCACGCGACTGCGCGTAGAGGACCGGGCCGGCGATCATGCCGACCCGCTCGCGGGCGAGCAGCCCGCGCGGCATCGCGTGCTCACGGCCGTAGCTCTCCCGGGTGGCGTCACCGATCTTCCAGATCTTCCACATGCCGACGGGCAGCTTGGCGAGGATCTCGTTGCGGCTGCGCCGGGCCCCCAGGTGCTTGACGAGGTACGCCGTCAGGCCGGTGCCGTAGCCCCACATCTGGCGGCGCAGCGCGTCGAGGTCACTGCGGTGGCTGTGCCAGACCAGCGCGGAGGGCTCGTAGGCGAGCTGGTGGCCAGCGAGCAGCACCCGGACGAAGGCGTCGAGGTCCTCGCCGCCCTCGGTGGCGGTGCCGGCGCCCAGCGCCTCGTCGAACCCGCCGATCTCGCGGATCATGTCGGCGCGGACCGCGAAGTTCGCGCCGGCACCGAACACGCCCGCCGAGTACGGGTACAGCGGGTGGGCGAGCCGGTGACGGTCCATGTCGTACAGGTGCGGCTGGCAGGTCGACGCCCAGGTCACCCGCGAGTCGAAGTAGTACTCGGCGAGGTTCTCCAGGGTGGCGGTCGACACCAGGCCGGTGACGCAGCCGACGTGCGTGCCCGAGCGGAACCCGCGCAGCAGCCCGGCGACCCAGTCGCTGTCGACGCGCACGTCGTCGTCGGTGAAGGCGATCACCTCGCCGCGCGCCTCGGCGACCCCGCGGTTGCGCGCCCAGGACAGGCCCGGACGGTCCTCGCGCACGTAGCGGAACCGCGCCACGTCCCCGACCTCGCGGTCGAACACCTCCCGGGTGGACTCGTCCGACGGCGCGTTGTCGACGATGACGATCTCCAGGTCCGGATGGTCCAGCGCGCGCAGCCCCGCGAGGCACGCGGGCAGCATGGCCGCCCGGTTGCGGGTGCACACCACCACGGTCACCGACGTGGGGTCGACCACGGACCGCGAGCAGTGCGCGGTCTTCTCCCGCGGCGGAATCACCCCCGGGGCGAGCGCGGCGACCGCGTGCAGGCCGTCGCCGCGCAGGTGGATCGCCACCCGGTCGCGGAACGCCTCGGTCGCGGTGTCGTAGAAGTCCTCGTGGTGGAGCAGGCCGTCCTTCAACGGCAGGTTGAGGTAGCCCAGGGGCTCGCCGTGCAGTCGGACGAGCAGGCGGATCTGCTCGTAGGGCTCCCCGCCGGCGCGGGTGAGCACCGTGGCGGGCAGAGCCGGGTCGCCGAGCTCGACCTCACCGCAGAAGGTCGGTACGGGGCGGGAGCGCTCCCACCGCTGCCGAGGATCAGTCATCGCGCAGAGTCCTTACCTGTAGATCCGAGCACACTGACAGGACGGGTGAGGGCGGCGCCGCGCTGCGCGCCCCGGCGGTAAAGGTCATGGCCGACCAGGCCGACGCTCGGGACCCCGAGCAACAGCGCGGCGGGCAGGGGATGCCAGGCCCCCGCGAACACGAGGGCGACGGCGACGAGCAGGTCGGCCGCGAGGCTGAACGCGATCGCGAGGCCGACCGTCGTCACCGGGTCCAGCGGCGCCAGCCTGCTCAGCGCCGCCCAGCCGGGCAGCAGTGCCAGGCAGGTGAACGCGGCGGCGGCCCGCACCGGGGAGTGCGGGGCCACCAGGACCGCGGCGGCGAGCACCGCGACGGCCGCGAGCAGCACCGCGTCGACGGCGACGCGGGCCCGGTCGGACAGGGCGTCCGGCCGTCGTCCGTCGGTCCCCTCGCCGCCCGGCCGACCGCGTCGACCGGCCCGGTCGGGCAGGGTGAGCTGGACCGTCGCCGCCGAATCCACCCACGGTTCGCCGTAGCTGGAGCGATTGGCCGCCTCGGACCGGTCGGCCCGGCCTCGGCCGGCGGCGTCACGTGTCATCGGCGATCGCCTTTCGTCGGGCGCCGCCCACGGCGTGGGCGCGGCGCCGGGGCGCCGCCCACGCCGGTGATGCCGGCGAGCGCGGCGGCCGGCGGGTCACGGCGGGCGGGGATGGTCAGGAAGGCCGCCAGCCGCGGCAGGACGAGCAGCGCGACGGCGACGTCCGCGGCGAGGTAGCCAAGGCCCAGGCCGGTCAGGCCGTGGTGGGTCAGGCCCAGCCAGGCACCGCCGAGCTCCGCGACGCCGCAGACGATGCTGATCGCGACCGCCTCCAGGAGGCGGCCCTTCACCCGGGCGATCGGCAGGTACGCCGAGACGACCACGATCGGGATCAGGCTCAGGGACAGCAGCCGCAGCAGGTTCGCGGCCTGCGCGTAGGCGGGGCCGAACACCAGCAGCAGCGGGTGCGCGAACAGCAGGATCACGACGAGGACGGGCACGAGCAGCGTCGCCTGCCGGCGCAGTGCCGTGCGCAGCAGGGACGGGATCTGCGTCGGGTCGACGGAGCCGTGGACGAGCAGGGACGAGCCGAAGTTGAACGCGATCATCCGCAGGCTGTAGGGCACCATCCAGGCGATGTAGAACACCGCGTTGCCCTCGGTGCCCAGGTGCGCGACGACGATCAGAGGCAGCAGGTTCGCGCTGGCCACGCCGACGAGGTTGCCGATGTGGCTGCCGCCGACGAAGCGGGCGACGGTCGGGACGTCCCAGCCGGGCGGCCCCGGTTCGGCAGCGGCGGCGAACCGCGGCAGCACCCGGCGCCAGACCACCAGGTTGACCACGACGATGAGCAGGGCCACCGGCAGCAGCCAGGAGGCGAACACGGCGTACCCGCCGCCGCCGACGAGCAGCGCCACCAGCCCGAGCCGCATCAGCCCGAACGCCAGGTTCTCGACCGGGACGAGGATCGCGGCGCCGAGGCCGAGCAGCACGATGTCCTGCAGCGCGAACACCGACCAGGCGCCGACCGAAGCCGGGTACCACAGTAGTCCCCCACCGGGGTTCCCGCCGAACAGGTCGGCGCCGAAGATCAGCACGAACGGCACGGCCGCCGCCGCGCTGCACACCGCGACCGTGACGTAGCAACCCCACACCAGCCGCCCGGCGGACCGACCTGCGCCGGGCAGGAAGCGCTGCAGGGCGGTGTGCAGGTCCAGCGACGCGATCGCCGAGATCAGCACCAGCCCCGAGGTGAGGCCGGCGGCCTGGCCGACGACGTCCTGCGGGTACAGCCGGGCGGACAGGACGTAACACAGCAACCCGGTCAGCGCGTTGCCGACGGAACTCGCGGTCAGCGCGTAGGTCAAGAGCGAGTCCGGCGTCCTGGACATGGAGGACCTGCTGCTACTCACCGCGGCCATGATCGAGGAACACGGC
>NZ_JALKFU020000572.1 GCF_023242965.2 Frankia sp. AgKG'84/4 | reverse complement strand
GGCCCCGCTGGTGGTAGGTGTCCCGACGGCCGCGCTCGTGGCGCACCCGGAGGGTCTCGTCGCCCAGCCGGCCACCACGTCGGGCGCCGGGTCGGCCACGCTGGGTGGCAGCCCCCCGCATGGAGGCAACGGCACCCGCTGATCGCGGGATGGTCACACAGCGGCTGGAGGAGCCCGGATGAGTGTCAGTCAGGCGGAATCCGAGCGGGACACGACCACGGGCGCCGGCCGGCCGCTGTCGCTGGCCATCTCGCCGTGCCCCAACGACACGTTCGCCTTCCACGCCCTCGCCCACGGGCTGGTGCCGGACGCGCCCGCCGTCAGCGTCACCTTCGCCGACATCGATGTGCTGAACACCCGGGCCGCCGACGGTCGAGACGACCTGGTCAAGGTCTCGTACGCCGCGCTGCCCTGGCTGCTCGCCGACTACCAGCTACTCACCTCGGGCGGCGCGCTCGGGCGTGGCTGCGGCCCGCTGGTGCTCACCGCCGGGCGCACCGACCTGCGCGGCGCCCGGGTCGCCATCCCCGGCCGCCGCACCACCGCCTACCTGCTGTTCCGGCTGTGGGCGGCCGAGCGCGGGGTGGCCGGCATCGACGTGCTGCCGTTCGAGCAGATCATGCCGGCGGTGCGGGACGGCCGCTACGACGCCGGCCTGGTCATCCACGAGTCCCGCTTCACCTACCCGGCCTTCGGCCTGACGGCGCTCGCGGACCTCGGGGACTGGTGGGAGGAGCAGACGTCGCTGCCGATCCCGCTGGGCGCGATCCTCGCCCGCCGCGAGCTGGACGGGCCGGCGCTGTCCGCCGCGGTGCGGGCGAGCGTGGCCGCCGCGTTCGCCGACCCGGCCGCGAGCGCCGCCTACGTTCTCGAGCACTCCCAGGAACTGGCCCCCGACGTCGTCGACGCGCACATCGGGCTGTACGTCAACGAGTTCAGTCTCGATCTCGGCGAGGAGGGGTTCGCCGCGATCGAGACGCTGCTCGCCCGCGCCGCCGAGGCCGGCCTCGTGCCGGAACTACCCGGCCCGCTGCGCTGACCAGACCCGCCTCGGGTGCGACACTGCGGTCATGCCGGAGCTACCGGAGGTCGACGCCCTTGTCATGTTCCTGCGGGAGACCGCCCTCGGTCGCGTCGTCGACCGGGTGGAACCCGTGGCCGTCAGTGCGCTGAAGACGTTCGACCCGCCGATCACAGCGTTGCGGGGCACCGCGCTCGCGGCGGTGCGCAGGCACGGCAAGTTCCTCGACCTGGTGTTCGCCACGGAGACCGGGGAGCCCCTTGACCTGGTCATCCACCTGGCGCGGGCCGGGTGGCTGCGCTGGCGGTCGACCCAGCCCACGGCGCCCGCGCGGCCCGGCCGGGGGCCGCTCGCGCTACGACTCACCTTCGACGACCGGTCCGGGTTCGACCTCACCGAGGCCGGCACCCAGAAGCGGCTGTCCGTCCACCTCGTCCGGGACCCGGCGGACGTGCCGGGCATCGCCCGGCTCGGCCCGGATCCCCTCGGCACGGACTTCACGGTCGAGGCGCTCGGGGAGATCCTCGCCGGCGCCGGGCGCAGCCAGCTCAAGGGTGTCCTGACCGACCAGGCGCGCCTCGCCGGTGTCGGCAACGCCTACTCCGACGAGGCGCTGTGGGCGGCGCGGATGTCCCCGTACCGGCCGGCCGCCGCGCTGACCGCGCCGGAGGTGGCGCAGCTGCACGCGCAGCTCGTTGGTGTGCTCACCGAGGCCCGGCAGGCGGCCGCCGGGCTCGCCGCCGGTGAGCTCAAGGCGGAGAAGAAGGCGAACCTGTCCGTCCACGGCCGGACCGGGCTGCCCTGCCCACGCTGCGGTGACACGATCCGGGAGGTGTCGTTCGCGGATCGGTCCCTGCAGTACTGCCCGAGCTGCCAGACGGGCGGTCGGACACTCGCGGACCGCAGGCTGTCCCGGCTGCTGAAGTAGATGGCAGGATGGCGGCGTGAGCTCTGATCAGATTCCGGCCGTCAGCGTCGACGACCTTCCTGTTGATCTTTCCGCGGCCGGTGCGCCGACGTTGGTGGACGTGCGGGAACCCGACGAGTGGTCCGCCGGGCACATCGCCGGCGCCGTCCACATCCCGATGGGTGATCTCGTCACCCGGCTCGACGAGGTGCCCCGCGGGCAGGAGGTCGTCGTCGTCTGCCGCTCGGGCGGCCGGTCCGCCGCCGTCACCGGCTATCTCGTGCAGGGCGGCTGGCAGGCTCGCAACATGACCGATGGCATGCTCGGCTGGAACGCCCGAGGCCGCCCCATGGTCAGCGACAGCGGTGCCGCGCCCACCGTCCTGTGATGCCGGGCATCTCCTAGCGGGCGCCCGTGTCCGCCACCGACCGCTCGACCCGCACCTCGTAGTCCTCGATCACCGGGTTGGCGAGCAACGTCGCCGCGAGATGCTCCACCCGCGCGAGCACCGCGCCGTCCGGCTCCACCCCGTCCGCCAGTTCGAGCTCGAACCGCTTGCCCTGGCGGACCCCGACGATGCCGCTCACCCCGAGCCGCGGCAGGGCGCTGAGCACCGCCTGCCCCTGCGGGTCAAGGATCTCCGGTTTGAGCATCACATCCACCACAACCCTGGTCACATCCGCGGACACTACCGGCCCGGCGGCCCGACGGGCGGGGTTTCGCCCGCGCCCGAGTGCCGCGTCGGCCGGCCCCAGCCGACCTCCGGCGGCCGCCTAAGCTGATCTCGTGATGCCATGGCGTGGTTCGACCCCGGTCGTCGGATTCGATCTGGACCTCACCCTGCTCGACGCCCGGGCCGGCATCCGGGCGTCCCTGGTCGCGCTGTCCGGCGAGACCGGCGTGGCCGTCGACGCCGATCTCGTGGTGTCCCGGCTCGGGCCGTTGCTCGAGACCGAGCTCGCGAACTGGTTCCCGGCCGCGGAGGTCCCGGCGCGCGCCGCGCGCTACCGCGAGCTGTACGAGGTGCATGCTCTGCCCGCGTCGCTGCCGATGCCCGGCGCCGCCGAGGCGGTCGCCGCGGTGCGCCGGATCGCCGGGCGGGTGGTCGTGGTGACCGCCAAGAGCACCGCCCTCGCCCGCGCGAGCCTGGACCACATCGGCATCGCCGCCGACGTCGTCGAGGGCGCCCGTTTCGCGGCCGGGAAGGGCGCGGCCATGCTGGCGCACCAGGTGGACGTCTACGTCGGCGATCACACGGGTGACATGGTCGGTGCCCGCGAGGGCGGCGCGCTTGCCGTGGGAGTCACGACGGGCCCGTGTTCCGCCGCGGACCTGCGCGCCGCCGGGGCCCAGGTGGTGCTCGACCGGCTGGCGCAGTTCCCGCCGTGGCTGGCCACAGAGGCGGCCGGCCGGACCGGCCCGAGGC
>NZ_JALKFU020000571.1 GCF_023242965.2 Frankia sp. AgKG'84/4 | reverse complement strand
GGACGGTCCGGCGTCGGCCCGCTCGGCGGCCGCGGCGATGGCGTCCCGCGCGACCTTCCCGGCGGGTGCCTCGAACGTGCCCGGCCCCCAGGCGCGCCGGCGTCGGGAGACCCGGGTCACGGCGTGATCCGGCTCCGGCTGGCGCTGCAGCGGGGTGACCAGGCTGACCGACGGCCGGGGTGAGGGCAGGCCGACCAGCGTCTGGCTGTCGTGGAAGTCGCCGTCGCGCGGCTTGTCACCCGACGATCCCCCGGAGCCCCCTGACCTCGGCGTCGGGGTGAAGGTGGAGACCGGCACGAACGCCAGCGGGTCGATCGGCGGGGGCGTCCAGCACTCCCGCAGCAGCCTGCGGGTGGCGGCGGCCGGGTCGTCGGTCGGTCCGATCAGCTCATGCAGCAGGTCGCTGGCGCTGGGGCGGCCGGCGACGTCCTTCACCAGCGCGGCGGTCACCGCGGGCAGCAACCGGGCGGGCACGTCGGCGGTGTCCGCCTCGCTGTGCACGACCCGGTAGAGCAGCGCGTCGGCCCGGCCGGTACCGAACGGCGGCTTGCCCGTGGCCGCGTACAGCACGGTCAGGCCCCAGGCGAACACGTCCGCGGCCGGGCCGACCTCGCCGTGCCCGGTGACCTGCTCGGGCGCCATGTAGCCGGGGCTGCCGAGCAGCACTCCCGTGCGGGTGGCGGCGGTCGCGTCGACAGCGGCGGCGATCCCGAAGTCGATCACCTTCGGGCCGTCGGTGCTCAGGATGACGTTGCCGGGCTTGAGGTCACGATGGATGATGCCGGCCCCGTGGATGGCGCTCAGCGCCTCGGCCAGGCCCGCGGCCAGCGCGACAACGGTCGGCATCTCCATCGCCCCGCGGGTCGCGATCGACTCGGCGAGGCTCTGGCCGGGGATGAGCTCCGTGGCCATCCACGGGTCCTCGGCGTCCGGGTTGGCGTCGACGAGCCGGGCGGTGCAGGCACCGCCGACCGCGCGCGCCGCGTCGATCTCACGGCGGAAGCGGGAGCGGAACTCCGGGTCGGCGGAGAAGTCCGAGCGGATCACCTTGATCGCGACCGACTGCCCGGTCAGGTCGTCGGTGCCGAGGTACACGACGCCCATGCCCCCGGAGCCGAGGCGCGCCGCCAGCGCGAACCGGGCGATCCGCTCGGGGTCACCGGAGCGCAGCGGCCTGGGCGGCACCTCGCCCTCCCTCCGTCGTTCCTGTTCATCCGACGCCGTCTCGGCGCCCGGCCCGGCCGACCCGATCCTCGGGTGTCGGCCTGGCCTGGTCGTCAGCCTGTGGCGCGGGTCCAGTCGTGGACCCGTCCCACAGTGCCCGCCCAATCTGTGGCGCAGATGTGTGAGGCGCCGAGCGCCCGGGATGACCGACCGTGTCCTCCGCGCTGCGCCGGGCGGTCCATTGGTCCCGCCGGCCGGGTCGCGCGGATCCGCGCCGGGGGCCTCCGGCCGGTGTCGGCCATCACCCGGTCAATCCGGGTACGGCCCCGCGGAACGCGCGCCGGCCGGGCCGTCCCGGAGATCGGCACGCGGGCCCGTCCAAGAGCCCGGATTGCCCGCTGGGACGGATCTGTTCGCTGCGGCGTCACAAATTGGACTGTACCGATGGAACCGCAGCTACCCGGCCATTCGGCACCCAGAAGACACACCTATCGGTTACCCCAACCGGCTATCCGACGAAGGGATCTGCGGGTCGTTCTGCGGAAACACCTCGATAGCGAGACGTACCAGCCACGGCGGCACCCGTGGGCGCCACCGCGGCCGCTGTCCTCAGCTCGCGAGGAGGTCCTGTCGGACCTTCACGAGAATGAACCGGTCGACGAGATCTCCTGGTTCTTCGAGGGTGCCGGGCACCTCCGGCGATGGCCTTGTTCCAGCCTCGGCAGCCCTGCGGCCTGCCACGTTCGTTCCGCCGCCCGGATCCGCGGTGACGCGCGAGGCGCCCGACCGGACCAAAGTCCGACCCGCGGTTCGACCCGGTCGGCGAATGGCGCGAGTTTCTGCCACGAAACCTCCCAGATCCATAGTTGCCATTCAAGGTCAACGCAACAACAAAACAGCGACGGAAACCCAACCCGTGATTCCTGCCACGGCACGGTGGGCACGCCGGATACGGTGATCGAAACCGGCCGGTCGCCAGGGCAAACATTGCCCGGCCACGGCTTCCGGCCCGGCCCGGTCACAGCACCCACAGACAATACGGCGACCACTCGCGCGCCCCCGCAGAACTACCGCCCCCGCCCGTCCGAACGAATCCCGTGACGGCGGCCACGAAGCCCACTCACCCAACACCGGCCGACGGCAATCCAGCACCACGAGAAACGCCCACCACCCGCGCGCCCCGTGCGCATGCGGCACGACTCGCGGTGGGCCGCGCCGGGGTGCTGCCCTGGGGCGCTGGTCGCAGCGGCGCCCGCCACCGCCCCTCAGCGGCACCGAGCGCGCTACGCGCTGGTCGCTCCGAGGGGCTCAGAGTCCGAACTGCCCCGGCGCAGGGGCCGACTGCGCTGCCGACCGGTCACCGGGAAGGGGGCGGTGTCCGGAGGCCCTCACCATGATCGGCCGGCCACGCCCAGCACGCTCCTTCTCGCGGATCTTCGACTGATCGGTGGAAGATCCACTCGACGCCGATGCCGATCTCAACGTCCGCCGCGCCGCGACCCCATTCCGACGAGCGCCGGCGTCCTACGACACCGTGAGTGACCACCCGTCTATCCGGAATGTCTGTGCGTTGGGTGGGAGCGAGGCTTCGGGACGCGTTGAACAGGGCCCGGGTGCGAATTATCTCTGTCGAACAGTCAGGTAGCAGTTCAGCCACGCACAGCCGGCGGACGCGCGTGACCGCGGGTGACGCCCGGGCGGACCAGGAGACCGATGCGTGCCCGCGACCCGCCGAGACCACCACCATGATGATCGCTGCGGTCTCTCCGCACAGACAGAACGGACACTGCGCCGGACGAGGAATCGCGGGCGGCGTCCGGCTCGAAGAGCCACCGGAGGCTCCCTAGCCGCGGGTGGCGCGGCGCAGGTGCCGCAGCTCGCGGCGCAGCTTGATCTGCGGGATCGCCCCGAGGAGCAGGCCAACGACCAGTCCAGCCGCGGTCGAGGCGGCCAACGCGCCGGCGACCGACATCCGCTGGGTCGTCCCGAACAGCCAGATACTCACCCGCTCATCGTTCTTCACGACGAAGACGACGACCAGAATCGCGAGGACGGCGATGAGCACGGTGATCACGTACGTCGTGTAGGCGATGCCCCGCCGCGGCGCCGGGCCGCCGACTGGTCCCGCCGGGCCGCCGGGAGCCGACGGAGCTGGCTGTCCCGGTGCGCCGTCGACGCCGACGGGCTGCGGTGGTGGGACGGGC
>NZ_JALKFU020000570.1 GCF_023242965.2 Frankia sp. AgKG'84/4 | reverse complement strand
GCGGAGCCGGTGCTGCGCGGCCTGTGGGCCACGGTCTATCTGACCGCGATCGCGATGGCGATCGGCGTCGCCGGCGGCCCGAGCTGCTCGTCCTCGACGAGCCCACCACCGGCCTGGACGTGACGATCCAGGCCGACATCCTCGACCTCGTCGTCGAGCTGACCCGGGACGGTGGCATGACCACATTCATGATCACCCACGACCTCGGGGTGGTCGCCGAGACCTGCGACGACGTGGTCGTGATGTATGCCGGCGAGGTCCGCGAAACCGGATCGGTCAAGCAGGTCATGACCGCCCCCGTCGACGACTACACCCGCGACCTGCTGGCCGCGAGCCGCGCGGAACCGGAGTCGCCATGACCACGACGGTGCTGACCGTCAGCGGCCTGACCAAGCGGTTCCGTGTCGCCGAGCGGGGCCGGGCCCGCTGGCTGACCGCCGTCGACGGCATCGACCTCGCCGTCACCGCCGGGCGGACGCTCGCGCTGGTGGGGGAGAGCGGGTCGGGGAAGTCCACCGTCGCGCGGTGCGTCGCCCGCCTCGTCGAACCCGACGCCGGCGAGGTGCGCCTCGGCGACCGGTCGGTGAGCGCGATGAGCCGGGCGCGGCTGCGGGCCGCGTACGGCGAGATCCAGCTCGTGTTCCAGGACCCGAACTCGGCACTCAACCCGCGCCTGACCGTCGGCGCCGCCCTCGACGAGCCGCTGCGCCTGCACACCGGCGCGGCCGCCCCCGAGCGTCGCGCCCGCATCGACGAACTGCTCGCCGACGTGCGCCTGGACCCCCACCTCATCGACCGCTACCCCCGCCAGCTCAGCGGCGGGCAGCGCCAGCGGGTCGTCATCGCCCGCGCGCTCGCCGTGCGCCCCACATTCCTGCTGCTCGACGAGCCGACGGCGAGCCTCGACGTGTCCGTGCGACGCCAGGTCCTCGCGCTGCTGCGCCGGCTGCAGCGCGAACACGGCCTCGGCTACCTGCTGATCAGCCACGATCTGGCGGCCGTGCGCCAGCTGGGGGACGAAATCGCCGTCATGTATCTCGGGCGGATCGTCGAACGGGGCCTGGCCGCCGAGGTGCTTGACCGGCCGACCCATCCCTACACCCGCGCGCTGCTCTCCGCCGCGCCCGTCGCCGAGTACGGGCGCACCCGCACCCGCTTCCGGCTGCGCGGGGAGATCCCCAGCGCGGTGGACCTGCCCCGCGGCTGCCGCCTGGTCGGCCGCTGCCCGCTCGCCGAACCGTCCTGCGACGACGGCTACCCGCCGACCGTCGCCCTGTCCGCCACCCACACCGTCGACTGCCCGATCACCGCGGGCGCCCCTTCATCGCCGAAGGTCACCCTCGCGCCCTGAACGCCTTCACTCCGTCACGTTCACCGCACAGTCTCAAGGAGATCAGCGAAGCCATGCCCAGAATCAAGGGGACCGCCACCGGCGGCACCGGCAGACACCGTCGCGGGACGGCCGTCCTCGTCGCGGCCGGGCTCGCGCCGCTGCTCGCGGCGGGCGCCTGCTCGTCATCCTCCGGCGGCGGCTCGACCACCGCGTCCAAGGCGGACCCGACGGTCATCAGCACCGCCTGGCCCGCCGACGTGACCAGCCTCGACCCGCCGAACACCGCCACCAGCCAGGACCATTCGCTGGTCCGCAACGTCTACCAGTCGCTGCTCGCGCCGGCGTTTCGCACCCAGCCCGACGGCTCGCTGAAGTACGACGGCGCGAAGGTCAAGCCCTACCTGGCCACCTCGTGGACGACCGACAACAACTCGATCACCTTCCACCTGCGGCCGAACGTGACATTCCACGGCTCGAACAACACCCTCGACGCGAACGACGTCAAGTGGAGCTTCGACCGGATCTTCGAGACCCCCGAGGGCCCTGACATCCAGGCCATCGGCGTGCAGAGCCCCGACGCCATCCACATCGTCGACCCGATGACCGTCAAGCTGGACCTGACCACCGCCGACGGCAAGCCGACGCCGGTCACCCCGACCGCGCTGGCGCTGTTCACCCAGGCGCAGATGAGCATCATCGACGCCGACGCCGTCAAGCCGCACCTGCGCGCCAGCGACCCGGTCGGTGCGGCCTGGCTGCGCGCGAACACCGCCGGCACCGGCCCGTACTACATCTCCGCCCGCCATCCCGGCGTCGACGTCGAGCTGACGGCCGTGCCGAACAGCTGGGCGCCCGCGCCGAGCTACCCGACCGTGAAGATCCGCATCACCACCGGCAGCGTGCCGTCGCTGCTGCAGAGCGGCGACATCGACGTCGGCGAGTACGGCATGACCAACGAGCAGATCAACAGCCTGGAGGAGGACGGCCTGTCCGTCCCGTGGGCGACGACCGGCAACTTCGACATGTTCGCCATCACCGCCGGCCCCGCCGACCAGGTCGGCGCCCTCGGCGACAAGCGGGTGCGCCAGGCCATCGGCTACGCCCTGCCCTACCAGCAGATCCTCAAGAACGTCATCTTCGACCGGGGCGAGCGCGACTACAGCATCGTCTCGTCGACCGCGCCCGAATACACCCCGGCCTGGAAGCAGTACGACACCGACCTGGCCAAGGCCAGGTCGCTGATGACGGACGCCGGCAACCCGAAGATCAACGTGCCGCTGCACTACCTGGAGGGCGACGTCGACCAGACGAACACCGCCCTGCTCATCCAGGGCGCCCTGAAGTCGATCGGCATCACCACCACCCTGACCCCGCAGACCCAGGCCGGCCTGTTCGACGTGCTGAACTCCCGCTCCACCCCGGCGAAGGGCGCGAAGCCCGGCCCGGCCGGCATGGAACTGTTCAACTGGTCCGCCTGGACCGACGACCCGAAGATCACGGTCGGCTACTGGGCCACCACCGGCGGGGCAAACAACTACCCACTGTGGTCCTCGCCGGAGGTGGACGCGACGAACACGACGTACGCGCTGCGGGCCACCTCCGCCGAGCGGACCGCCGCCTACAAGAGGGCACAGGAGCTCATCGCGGCCGACGCGCCGGTCATCCCGATCGTCGCGACCGGCACGGTCACCGTGGTCGCGAAGGGCATCACCGGCGTGTCGTTCTCCCCGACCGGCTCTGGCCGCTACTGGACACTGCACCCGACCGGCACGACCAGCGCCCTCGACAAGCTGTTCTCCTGACCCGACACCGCTGACCCGACACCACTGACCCGACACCGGGCCGCCACGGTCGCCCCCGCGGCGCCGTGGCGGCCCGCCACCCACCTGACCTCGAGCGCCCGGAGGCATCCCGATGGGACCCGCTGTGACCGAGGCGGCCCCGGCGGATGGACCCGTCGCCGGCTGGCTGCTGCGCCGCGCCCGACTGGCGGGCCGCGACGGCCTGTGGGACGTCGAAGCCACCGGCGGCGCCCTTCGCGC
>NZ_JALKFU020000056.1 GCF_023242965.2 Frankia sp. AgKG'84/4 | reverse complement strand
CGGCCGGCCCGGCGGCGAGCACGCCCGCCGCGACGGCCGCGCCGAGCATGCAGGCGGCGGCCCGTCGAGAAGGAGTGGTGACAGGGAAAACGTATCGTGTCCGGATCACCCGGCATTTGTAGCGGGTCCAATTACCCCTGACTATCGCCGGTAAGTGCTAATACACTCTTCGTAGCCATAGTCCGGAGGGAAAACTGGCCGCCGCCCGTGCGCACCCACCCGGCGGCCGCGTCAGGCGCCGACGTAGTCGGCGAGGTGCTGGCCGGTGAGGGTGGACCGGGCGGCGACGAGGTCGGCCGGGGTGCCCTCGAACACGACCCGACCGCCGTCATGACCGGCGCCGGGGCCCAGATCGATGATCCAGTCGGCGTGCGCCATCACGGCCTGGTGGTGCTCGACGACGATCACCGACGTGCCGGCGTCGACGAGCCGGTCGAGCAGGCCGAGGAGTTGTTCGACGTCGGCGAGGTGCAGGCCGGCGGTCGGCTCGTCGAGGACGTAGACCCCGCCGTTGGACGCCATGTGGGTCGCGAGCTTCAACCGCTGCCGTTCCCCGCCGGAGAGCGTGGTCAGCGGCTGGCCGAGGCTGAGGTAGCCGAGGCCGACGTCGGCGAGGCGGCCCAGGATGGCGTGCGCCGCCGGCACGCGCGCCTCGCCGACGCCGAAGAACTCCGCCGCCTCGGTGACCGGCATCGCCAGGACCTCGCTGATGTCCCGCCCGCCCAGGTGGTAGGCGAGCACGGCCGCGTCGAAGCGCCGGCCCTCGCAGTCCTCGCAGGTGTTCGCGACACCGGCCATCATCGCCAGGTCGGTGTAGATGACCCCGGCGCCGTTGCAGGACGGGCAGGCGCCCTCGGAGTTGGCGCTGAACAGCGCCGGCTTCACGCCGTTGGCCTTCGCGAACGCCTTGCGGATCGGTTCGAGCAGCCCGGTGTAGGTCGCCGGATTGGACCGTCGCGAGCCGCGGATCGCCCCCTGGTCGACCGACACCACGCCCGCTCCCGCCGGGATCGACCCGTGCACCAGCGAGCTCTTGCCCGACCCGGCGACACCGGTGACGACGACGAGCACGCCGAGGGGGATGTCGACGTCGACGTCGCGCAGGTTGTTCCCGTTGGCCCCGCGGATCTCCAGCGTCCCGGTCGGGGTGCGCACCGACGCCTTGAGGCTGGCCCGGTCGTCGAGGTGACGGCCGGTGACGGTGTCGCTGGCCCGCAGCCCGTCCACGGTGCCTTCGAAGCACACGGTGCCGCCGCCGGCGCCCGCGCCGGGGCCGAGGTCGACGATGTGGTCGGCGATCGCGATCGCCTCGGGCTTGTGCTCGACGACGAGCACCGTGTTGCCCTTGTCCCGCAGCCGCAGCAGCAGGTCGTTCATCCGGGCGATGTCATGCGGGTGCAGGCCGGTGGTGGGCTCGTCGAAGACGTAGGTCGCGTCGGTGAGCGACGAGCCGAGCTGGCGGACCATCTTCACCCGCTGTGCCTCGCCGCCCGAGAGCGTCCCCGACGGCCGGTCGAGGCTGAGGTAGCCCAGGCCGATCTGCGCGAACGAGTCCAGGGTGCGCCCGAGCGTCGCGAGCAGCGGCGCCGTCGACGGGTCGTCGAGGCCGCGGACCCAGCCGGCCAGGTCGCTGATCTGCATCGCGCAGGCGTCCGCGATGCTGATCCCGTTGACCTTCGACGTCCGCGCCGGCTCAGCCAGGCGGGTGCCGTCGCATTCGGGGCAGGTCGCGAACGTCACGGCCCGTTCCACGAACGCGCGGACGTGCGGCTGCAGCGCGTCGACGTCCTTGGCCAGCATCGACTTGGTGATCTTGGGGATGAGGCCCTCGTAGGTGAGGTTGATCCCGTCGACCTTGATCTTCGTGGGTTCCTTGTGCAGGAGGTCGGCGAGTTCCCGCTTCGTGAACCTGCGGATCGGTTTGTCCGGGTCGAAGAAACCGCAGCCGGAGAAGATTCGGCCGTACCAACCCTCCATGCTGTAACCGGGAATCGTCAGTGCACCCTCGTTCAGGGATTTCGCGTCGTCGTACAGCGCGGTCAGGTCGATGTCGGAGACCGCCCCGCGGCCCTCACAGCGCGGGCACATCCCGCCGAGCCGGTTGAACGTCTTCTTCACCGCCTTGCTGGCGCCGCCGCGATCGATCGTCATCGCGCCGCTGGCGCTCACCGACGGCACGTTGAACGAGTACGCGTTCGGCGGGCCGATGTGCGGCTGGCCCAGCCGGCTGAACAGGATCCGCAGCATCGCGTTCGCGTCCGTCGCGGTGCCGACGGTGGACCGGGGGTCCGTGCCCATCCGGCTCTGATCGACGATGATCGCGGTCGTCAGCCCGTCGAGGACGTCGACCTCCGGGCGGGCCAGTGTCGGCATGAAACCCTGCACGAACGCGCTGTACGTCTCGTTGATCAACCGCTGCGACTCGGCCGCGATCGTGCCGAAGACCAGCGAGCTCTTGCCCGAGCCGGACACCCCGGTGAACACGGTGAGCCGGCGCTTGGGCAGCTCGACGCTGACATCCTTGAGGTTGTTCTGCCGCGCGCCGTGCACGCGGATCAGATCATGGCTGTCGGCTGCATGGCTCGGGGCGGCGGGGCTGTCCGCGGCGGGGCTGTCGGCGGCCGTGCTCATCGCGTGGTCTCCCTCCGCCCGGACCGGCGGTGCGGCCGGGCGCTGCTGTCGGTCGGTCGTCGGCGTGGCTCAGCGCAGCTGCTGGATGCGGATCATGTTGCCGGCGGGGTCGCGCACGGCGAAGTCGCGCACGCCGTAGGGCTGCTCGGTCGGCTCCTGGACGATCTCGGTGTCGCCGGCCTGGACCTGCTCGAACGCCCCGTCGAGATCATGGGTGGCGAGCAGGAGCATGCCGTAGGTGCCCTTGGCCATCATCTCGGTGAGGACGCGGCGCTCCTCCTCGGTGACGCCCGGGTCGGCCGCCGGCGGCGTGAGCACGATGGCCGTGGTGCCCTCGTTCCTGGGCCCGACGGTGATCCAGCGCATCGTGCCGCCGCCGACGTCGAGGCGGACCTCGAAGCCGAGAACGTCACGGTAGAAGCGCAGGGACGCCTCCGGGTCGGTGTGCGGGAGGAAGGTGGAGTGAATCGCGATGTCCATGGCGGTCACGCTACGGTCGAGCCGCTGACCTGCGCTTCTCGATTCCTGACCGGTCTGGTCGCCTGCTTCGTGACGCACGTCGGCGGCTCCGCGACGGGGTTGGCGCCGTCGTCGGCGCGGCCCGGCGCCTGCTGGCGTCTGTAAACACTCGGCGGCACGCCGACGAGCTCGGTGAACCGCGTGCTGAACGTGCCCAGCGACGAGCAGCCGACCGCGAAGCACACCTCGGTGACGGACAGATCGCCGCGGCGCAGCAACGACATCGCCCGCTCGATCCGCCGCGTCATCAGATACCCGTACGGCGACTCGCCGTACGCCGCCCGGAACTGCCGGCTCAGATGCCCCGCCGACAGGTGCACCCCGCGCGCGAGCGCCTCGACATCCAGCGGCCGGGCGTACTCCCGATCGATCCGGTCCCGCACCCGCCGCAACCGAGCAAGGTCACGAAGCCGCTGCTCGGGATCGGGTCTGCTGGTCACCCCCGCAATGGTGCCACGTCACATCACTCCGGTCGGATAGCTACGTGCCGCGACCGGTCGTGGAGCGGGGTCGCTGGTGGTCTGGAACGGTGGTCACACCTGGTCGCGGCGACCGTGAACCACTGCCGAATAACTGCCATCATATTTGCTTAATGAGCTAAACGATCACCGTCTCTGGCGTAGTCTGCGCAGATATCACCGTTTGGCCAGAGAAGAGGCTGATGGACTTCAGGGCGCTCATCGGGGAGCTTGGGCGTGACGGTGGTGTTGCGATCGAGTCGACAGATCTCCTGGCGGCCCAGGTGCATAAAATGGGGGGAGAGAAATCTAAGGCGGCGCCCATTTACAATTACCGGAAGAGACCGCGGCCGGTCTCGGTCCCGCTCGGGAGGATAACTACCAGCCCGGCGGAGGTCCTGCACGAACTGGGCGGCGCTACAACGTTCTTCGTGCGCTCCCCGTTCAGCGACATCGCTCGAAACTGGGCGCACGTACGCTACTGTTCGGCGCTGACCTGGTCAGACGGGTGGCTTGCCCTCTCCGCGGAAGCGGAGGATGTTGTCTACCATCACAAGGTGATGCAGTCGGAGCAGCTGGGTATCGGATTCGGTCTCGTCGCTGCACGCAAAGTGTTGCAGAAATTGTATCCACGCTGGCATTTCGATGTCATCGACGCTGACGCCGCACTCGTGGCCGGACAGGTATCTGGCGTTCGCGCGACGTCAGGCCGGCGGGCGGGCAAGCAGAGACCCGATTATTTCCTGGTTGGTACGCACAGCATGGGTGGATCTGTCCAGTCCAAGATCTGGGTCCTTGAGTGCAAGGGCACACATGCTTCTGGCCCCTACCATATAGAGCAGCTGGCGAAAGCGTGCGTTCAGGTCGAGACGGTCGAGATTGGGACTGCTCCACCACCTGCGCTGATGGTCGCAACAAAGCTCGCGGCAAATCGAATCACAACCTACGTTCTCGATCCTCCTGGTGAAGATGAACTGTGGTCGGGAGCCGAGGAGGAATTCGACGAAGTAATCAATGAGTCGGCCACCGAGGTGGACCTGCCGATTCGGACACCGGATCTGGACGAGATGGCTGCCAGACGGGGAACATGGAACGACCACGGCGAGGAACCCGCTGGCGAGGAATCCGCTGATGAGGAAGTGGTCAGCCGTGATCCCGAAGAGGCTCTGCCGCCCAGCGACGACGAGCTCCTGGAAGGTCCCCCGGTGATCTCCATTTCCGATGGTCGACGCCCGTGGTTCCTTCGTTTACTCACCAGATCCTCGGCCGCCTCCGCTTTGCTGTACGCGGGGGATCCCGCGACAGCCGCCCTGTACGCGACACGCCGTCAGCAAGGGTTGCCAGATGTGGACCAGATGTCTCTGTTCGGGACGGACCTGGATCGGGGCGCAGATGCGGTGCGCACGGATTTCGAGCTGGCGGGCGGTCTGACGTTCCGTGGCATTCGATATTCGATGAGCCTGCCGGACGGTCGAAGACTGGTGATCGATCGGGGCATTGAGTCCGGGCTCGACGCGTTGCTGAGAGATGGCCAACTCGGACGCTACCTGCGTGCGGCCGGGGCGGTGCGTGGCCGCTGGCTCGGCGTACAGAGTGGCACCGGCGTCCTGGCAGACGTCAGCTCGGTCGGGTCAAATGGAACTGCGCTGCGCATCAGTCTTCTGGACGGAGGCTGATCGGCGGTCTTGGAAGCGTGGGCGGCGCCACCGCTGGGCTCGCGTGTGGCTGCCGACTGAGGTGTGCGTCAGGCCTGAGGATGACCTCGCACGCAAGGCGCGGCAGCGCGACTTGCGTCGCGATCCTGACCTGAGCCGGTCGGGACAGCTCGGTCAGCGGCGCCCGTCAGGCTGACTGGCCAGGCCGGCGCTCGCCGGGATTCGTCGGACGGGCCGGAGCCCAGCCCGCGAACGTTCATCGACGTGCGAACCGGGTGGCGAGGTCGCGGGCCCATCGGGCGGCGCTGGTCGCCGGTCCGGCGGCCAGCGGGCCTCCCGACAGGCGGTCCAGGCGCTCCACGTGCTCGGCGAAGGTCCGGTGCTCGCGTTCGGCGTGCTCCCGGCAGGGTAGGCAGGTGACGGTCTCCGGGCGGCGCGACGTCATCGCGTAGGGGACGCGCAGGCCGCATCCGGTGGTGACGACGGTCGGCGCGTCCGGTGCGCTTCCGACCGTGGCGACGACCAGGTTGCGGTAGGCCGCCCCGGTCTGTAGCACCCGCTCGTCCACGTGGATGTGCGGATCACCCGGGCCCGTCGACACCCCTTCAGTATGTTCCGGTCGGCATGATCTGGTCGGCGAGGTCGGCGAGGTCGGCGAGGTCGGCGAGGTCGGCGAGGTCGGCGAGGTCGGCGAGGTCGGCGAGGTCGCGACACCGTGACGAGGCGGCCGTTTGACCCCGCCGGGCCTGACGACCAGGGCGGCGGCAGGTTTGCTGGTCAGCACTTTGAATTCATGATCGTGGTGTGTGGGTTTTTCCACCGCCCAGTGGCCGCGGGACGTCGAACGCGTCAGCGTTGAGCAGAGCGAACACTCGGCGGAACGTCGAGGCGTCCGGGACCCGCGCGATCCCCAGTGCCGAGCACACCGAACGCGGGTGCGCTGCTCGCGACAGCGGTGCACGCCGAGGGTGTCAACGATTTCCACGGATCATGACGCCGGGCTGTCAGCTGCGCGACACCCGGGAATCATCCCAGCGCAGCCATCGGCGTGATCGGCGCTCCGACCAGGAGCTTCTTCTAAGAATCGTCATTGTGGCGGCGGTGGGCCGGCGTTGGCTCGCGCTGGGCCCTGGCTACTGTTCAAGAGCCGCATAGACGGATCGGGGATTGCGGTTGCTGTGTCGACAGCGCCCTGGCCGGCGGGCCGTGGCTTTCATTGCGATCAGCATATGGTGTTTCATCGCCATGCTTTCTGGTTGTGCTGACGAGGTTGGCGAAGCTGCGCCCTAAAAACACGGAGAGATGAGGGAAGATGGTACTGGCGACACGCCGCAAAAAGCGGCGAAAGATACTCGCGAGCTGTGCGGCGAGTTTTCCGTCCGTGGCCTTGATATCCTTTTCTGTTGCGTGGTTCGTGGCTCCTCTCTACCTTACTGCCGTGCTTTCAGTGCGGTTGTTGGCGTGGCCAGTAATATGTAGGGCATATCGGACGCGGCCAGCCGATAACCTTACCTGCGAGGCGGTGGTTATCGGCACGATAGCTGGCTGTGTCAGTCATCGCGAGAAAAAGGCGCGTGCACTGCGGGCTGTTGTCAGCCCACGGCATCCTCGTTCTCCGTTTCAGGCTGCGCTTCGTCGGCTTGGCCTGCGTCAGGCGACTCCGGGAACCTTTCGGGAGCCCCCTGGTATGCCGATTCACGTCACTTTCGAGAATGCACTGATCATTTATGGGATCGGTCTGTGTGTAGTGGTGGCGATGGTTGGTGGGGTCACCCGCATGCTGATCGGCTGACGTGCTCGCGGGCAGTGCTCCCGCGTGGTCGACGACAGCTTCCCACCAGTCGTGGTGTGCCGTCTCTCGTCGTTGTTGGTGCACCGTGTCGGTCCAGGAGGAGTGGAAAAAGTGGCCCGAAGGGTTTGGGTTCGTCCCCATGTGCGCAATGGGCGCAGGGTCCGTGGGTACTGGCGCGGAGGACGTGGGTTCTCACGGGTCTCCCTCGCCATCACGGCCGTGGTGACCTTCAGTCTCACGGCTGGCGGCATAGACACAGCTGTCTCGGCGGGTGGCGGTGTCTCGGTGAAGCGCCCGCCGGGACAGCAACGGTCGGCTCGGAACTGTAGCCAGTCCCGGCCGTGCACCGAAGCCGAGATCACAATTGGCGACCTGCGTTCGATCGAGGTGCGCCTGGCACGCAAGGGCCTTCAGGTGAACGGTCGCTTGCAGAACGATGGCACCCACTGCGCCGACCATTCCTACGGCACGGTGCTGGAGTTCTTCCGCGAGCACCCGTGCGCCGCTCTCTACCGCGCGCAGTTTCAGGGCCAGGACAAGAAGGGGGATGTCGTCCTGATCGCGGTTTCCTGGGTTCGGATGGCGGACCAGGAGACTGCCGCCGTCTACAAGAAGATGGTCGACGCCTACGGCACCGGCAATGTCACCGAGCTGTCACGGGAGGGTGGGAAATACCGCACGGTCCGCTACACGGCCCGGAACTACGCCTCGGGTCGCCGGGGCAATATCGTGGTCAATGCGCAGGCGGAACCGGTCGTACGGGGCTGGGGTGGTATCGCTCTCGCAACCATTGCCAACGAGGCGGCCCGGTGACATGACGTGGACCATCTCATCGATCTTGTCTGGCCTTGACCGGTAGCAAAAGGGTGTCGCTACCGATGGTTGTCCGGGGACAACATGTCATGCGAGAGACCGCGCGGCGGCTTCCGACCGCGGCGGAAACCCGCCTGGGTGGATGGGTCGGCAGGGGAATCACCTGCCGACCCATCCACCTGCCCGGAGGGCACGTCCGCAGCCGCCGGGACGACCAGCGGGGCGACATCCCGCAGGAGCAGGGCGGCGCTCACCTGGGTGAGCATCCATGCACTCTGTACCCGTTTGACCACCCCGCTCGGAGCGGATGTCAACGAGTGTGGTCAGCGGGCGCGGCGTGCGCTGAACGTCGCGGCGCTGTGGGTTGGTTGCGACCTGGTTCGCGCCGCGGCCGGCGCAGCGGCCTCGTGAGCGGGTGCGCTGGCGCGAGCCGTCGCCGCGAGCGGTCGGGGTGCCGCCGCTCGCCCGGGACGGTGGTTGCGGCCGCCGGCGGGGCGGCGTCCGCGCCGGGTGCCCGTTCGAGGGGTCGGCTCGGCGCCGCGATGTCCACCGGCCGGTGTGCGTTGGCCTGGCGTGATGCTGGTTTCCGGCTCGATCGCGGGGCTGGTGAGCGACCGGGCGCCGGGAGCGAGCCGGGCGAGGATCGGGTGATCGGCGGAGGCGACCCGGGTGGTCGTCGGCCTGATGCCCGCGGCGCGGGCCAACTGCGTGACCTCACCGAGCTGTTCGGTGGTCGCCAGGGTGATGACGGTGCCGCTGTTGCCGGCGCGCGCGGTGCGCCCGGAACGGTGCAGGTAGGCCTTGTGATCGGCCGGCGGATCAGCGTGGATCACGAGGGCCACATCGTCCACATGGATACCGCGGGCGGCGATGTCCGTGGCGACCAGCGCCGAGGCCCGGCCGGTGCGGAAGTCGTCGAGGTTGCGGGTACGGGCGCCCTGGCTCAGGTTGCCGTGCAGTTCGACCGCGGGCACGCCGGCGAGGTTGAGGCGGCGGGCGAGCGCCTTGGCCCCGTGCTTCGTGCGGGTGAACACCACCGTGCGGCCCGGTGCGGCGGACAGGTCGACGAGCACGGGGAGCCGGCTGTCCCGCTCGACGTGCAGGAGATGGTGGTCCATGGTGCCCACCGGGGACTGGGCGGAGTCGGCCTCGTGCACCGCGGGCCTGCTGAGGTACTGGCGCACCAGGGTGTCGATGGCCTTGTCCAGGGTGGCCGAGAACAGCATGCGCTGCCCGCCGGTCGGGGTCTGGCCGATCAGCCGGCGCACGGCGGGCAGGAACCCCAGGTCGGCCATGTGATCGGCCTCGTCCAGCACGGTGATCTCCACCTGGGCCAGCGAGCAGTGGCCCTGCTTGAGGAGATCCTCGAGCCGGCCTGGGCAGGCCACGACGATGTCGGTGCCCCGCCGGATCGCGGCGACCTGCGGATTCTGCGCGACGCCGCCGAAGACGGTGCACGAGGTGAGGCCGGCCGCGGCAGCGAGCGGGCGCAGCGCCGTGTCGATCTGCGCGGAAAGCTCGCGGGTGGGTGCCAGGATCAGCGCGCGCGGGGCCCTGGCCCGGGCCCGGGGGCCGCCGCAGAGGCGGGTGACCACGGGCAGGAGGAACGCGAGGGTCTTGCCGGAGCCGGTGCGGCCGCGGCCGAGGACGTCACGGCCAGCGAGCGCGTCCGGCAGTGTGGCCCGCTGGATGGGGGTGGGGGTCTCGATGGCGAGACGGGTGAGAACGTCGGTCAGGCGCGTGGGCACGCCAAGTTCGGTGAACGAGGACAAGAAAGATCGCTATCTGTGTGATGTCCCGCCGAATTCCGGAGATCCGAGGATCTCAACCGGTTACGCGCGGAGCTGAGACCCGATGCTGGGCACTAGGTGCTACGACGCGCGGACAACTCGCGGCAGGAGCTCGACGAGCTGATGCATCGAGTATAGCTGATCCGTGTGACGGTGCGTGCGGGCGTGCGGGCGTGCGGGCGTGCGGGCCGGCGCCGCGGCCGGGTCGGCGGACACGAGAATGGCCCGCGCCTGGCAGCGGGCCATTTCGGGCGGGGTCGGTCAGCACCTGATCGTGACCGTCGCCGTGGCGAGCGCCGGCGGGAGCTTCGCCACGTCGATCCTGAGGACCTCGCCGTCGTCGACGATGCCGCTGGCGTCCAGCGTCTCCTGGCGGACGAGGTACCTGTGGTGGACGAGGTACCGGCCGGTCGTCGTCGACTTCACCGGCGCGCATGCCGTCGTGTCGGACAGGCCCGACGCCTCCCACACGGCCTCGTCCTGGCCGAGCAGGTGGCCTATGCCGAAGTCGCTGTCGTGGGCGAGATACAGCGTCCCGCCGCCGATCGGGTAGCCCAGCGGGTTCGTACCGTCACCCCGGACGTCGGTCGCGCCGGTCAGGTCGATCTCGAAGAGGTCCTTGACCGCCGGCCTGCCGGGCTCCTCCTGGTTGCCGTCACGCTCGTCGACGAGGAACTTCGTCGCGGACAGCGCGCTGATCTCGCTGACGGTATTGCCGGACGTGCCCGGGTTGTCGAGCAGGTACAGGTACTCGTGGGTCGCCCTGGTCCGCAGCGGCCGGCGAACTGCTCCGGCTGGCTGCCGGCGACGCCAGTGGGCTGCCGCTGCGGCTGCTCACCACCGCCCCCGACGCCGTCGACGACGCCGGACTACGCGCCGCGGCAGGCGACCCGCTGGAACTGGCCGACACGGCTCGCGGGCAGGTTCTGCCGCACCCGCTGCAGCCCGTCGCTGTCGAGACGGACGAGGGGGAGTCCGAACCGGCACCACAGTTCGTGTTGCCTCTGTTCGAGAACGTGCCGTGGGGTGACGACGAGAACGCGGTCGGCCCGTCCCCGGCGGGTCAGCTCGGTGAGCAGCATGCCGATCTCGAGGGTTTTGCCGAGCCCCACCGCATTCGCGATCAAGATCCGTGGTCGGAGGTTCGCCGGGGAGAGCGCCTTCGCCACGGCCTGCCGCTGATACTCCAGGCGGTGCACGAGCATCCCGTCGGACACGGTCAGTGAGGCATCGCCGAAGGGCATGGGGGTGCGGCGCAGGGTGGCTTCCAGCCACAGACGCGTGCGACGGTGCCGCGTCGAGTCGTCGGCAGAAGCTTCGCCTCGCGAGGGTCCAGCAGTTCGATGTGGTCGAGGCCGCTGAAGAACGTCGCGGTGGTCTCCCGCACGAGCTCGCCGATACCCACGACGTCGAGGCGCCACGACTCCCCAGCCTGCTCCGCGGCTGTGACCAGCCATTCCTCGTCTCGAACCACTACCACCGAGCCTGGCGCATACGTCGTCAAGCGTCCTGCCCCCCGTTCCCCCCCGTGCACGTCCTAGCGCGACGGGTAAGCATATAGATAGGGGTTTTGAGTGATACGTGGTGTTCTTGATACCCAGCGCATCAGCTGGCGTTCGGGTTCCTCCGCCCCTCACGGAGCGTTGCCATGACTGCCCTTTGTTAACGGTGAGTGAGAAAATCTGATCCCTCGTGGTCCGTCATGTCGGCCGCCAGGCGAATGTCCTCTTCGAGGCTCCAATGCCGGACGTCCTTGGCTCGGTCGCAGCGAGGGCGGAACGGTTGCAGGGCGTGGCTATACGGGTGGGCGCGCGGAAGAACTGAACGATCGGTTGGACTGAGACGGCCGACGATGCGGTGGCGACTGGTCTGGGTCGCTGATGGTCACCGGCTGGAGTACCGGGTGGCGAGGTCCCGGGCCCAGCGGGCGGCGCTGGTGGCCTGTCCGGCGGCCATCGGGCTGCCCGGCAGTCGGCCCAGGCGCTCCACGTGCTCGGCGAAGCGCAGGCGCTCGCGTTCGGCGTGGTCCCGACAGGGCAGGCAGGTGACGCTTTCCGGCCGGCGCGAGGTCATCGCGTAGGGAACGCGCAGACCGCACCCGGTGGTGACGACGGTCGGCGCGTCCGGTGCGCTGCCGACCGACGCGACGACCAGGTTGCGGTACGCCGCCCCGGTGCGCCGCACCCTGTCGTCAACGTGGATGTGCGGATCGCCGGGGCCCATCTCGCCATTTCCAAGACGGGGTTGATCACGCCCGTTGGGCTTCGATACCCGGAACGGTTCTCTGACCTGCTCCCATTCCTACCGCTTATGCGGAAGCGATGTGTCTGGGCCGGCGGTTTTGTAGCCTGCCACGGGCCAGTCCGATACCCTGCGTCTCGTCTGGCCTAGCTCGCTTGGAGGGCAATGACTTCATCTGCTGTCTCGGTCGGGAAACCCTGTCATACCGGCAGGCATCCTGGGGCAGGACTACATTTTTCTTTGGGGCTGACTTGCGGGGGGACCAGTGGTACGCGGACAGCGCCGGCTGGTTAGCCTTCGGCGGGAAAGCATCTGATGCCCGTGGATCGTTCCGGGGCGGGCCCGGAGAAGCCTGTCGACGAGGCCGCGCAGCCTGACCGCTCCGAAAACGATCGCCTCGACGCGAAACTCCGCCTGCTCGATGGATCCGAGGAGGTCCTGGCCGCGTGGACCGTGGCGTGGCGGATGGCGCGCAACCGTCGCGCAATGGGCCGACGGCGATCGAGGCGAAGCTGGCGGCGTTCGAGCGAGCCCATGACAGGGAGCGCGATGGCACGACCCACGGCGGCGGGGAAGCCGCAGACCAGGCTGCCCGAAAGCCCTCGTCCCACTCGGAATCGCCGCTTGACCGAAAGCTTGCACTGCTGGAACGGGCGGCGGCCCGAGCTGATTCGATCGGTGCGGCGCAGGTTGACCGGGCAGAATTGGACGATGGAGGACTCCGGGCGGGCAGCCCGGCTTGGTTCGGCTTCATCCGCCGGACAAAACCGGAAATCGGAGCGCCGTCATCCGAGGGGCATGTCACCAGGGGAATGCGGGATGTCTGGTCGAAATATCCCGACGATTACCTGCCGCCGGACGCGGCGAATTCCCGGCCTGACGTCAGACGGCCGCATCAGCATCCGGTCGAGTGGGTCGAGGATATCAACCCGGACCGGGAAGCCCCAGGCCGGGACAACAACTGTGGTGACTGCACGCGGGCCTCGGAACTGACCTGGCGGGGAGAGCCATCCAGCTCTGCCGCGCTGGCCGACCCGGTGGCGCGGGGCGAACTGATCGGACGCATGAAGGAGTGGGCCGGCGCCGAGCTCTGGTCGACCGACTCTCCCGGCATCGAGGCGGACCTTCGACAGGCTGGCCGGGGCAGCTCCGCGCTTGTGCTCGTAGAATGGCGCCACGGCGGAGCGCACTGGTTCAACGCGGTGAACGACTCTGGACGTGTGATGGCCGTCGACGGGCAGGTTGGGACCACGGAGGCCTGGCCACCGTCCGAGGAGATAACCGGGTACTCGGATCTGGACGTGGCGGCCTACTATACGATTCTTTTTGATAGAAATGGCGAACCAGTCCGGAGGGATGTCGAATGATCGGCGAGGATGAAGCGGTTGGGATTGCGCTCGCGCTTCTTGGTCGTCCCAGCGACGATCCCAACCAGCCATGGCATCTCATGGAATTCGAGCAGGGTTGGCTCATCGATGAGACCGGCTATCTCGCGGGAAAGGTCGCGGGATCTCTTGGTCGGGTGATCGAGAAGGAGTCCGGCCGGGTGGTCCGTTTCCCGTCCGCGGTCCCGACCCGTCGAATCCTCAGCGACTATGCGGCCGTCGCGCACAGGGGACGAGTGGAGACGGTGTAGCTGTCGAGCCCCGCTGCGCCGGAACCCGGAAGCGGCGGCGCGTCGCACGCACTCACCGCAGTGTCGATGAGGCGTGGAAGCGCTCGGGTGAGCGCGACTATTCGAAGATCTTGTGAGTGCCGACCCGTAGCCAGACGATGTGGGGGCCTTCGCGTCCCTGGGGCGGTCGACCGTAGGCCCAGAGAGCCCGGCCGTCCGGTCCCCAGGTCAGCTCGTACCAACCCGGGCGGGTCTGAAACCTCTTCACCCGCAGCGAGGGATGGAACTGCTCGGCATCCAGGCCGGCGAGGAACAGTCTGCGGGCCCTGATGAACGCCGCGCGTTGTTCGGGACGCAGCCGGCGCCAGTCCGCCCAGAAGGCGGCGGTGGGCTCGTATGTGGGCACATGGCTACGTTAACCCGACATCATCGTACAGTGACAATCGGCTTGCGCTGCGTGGGGATAACTGGATCAGCCGGTCTCGACGCCCTCGTACGGCATGCCGGCGAGCAGGCGAGCGAAGGTCTCCTCGTCGCAGACGACCGTCCGCCCGGCGCGGAGGTCCTTCAGGCCGACCTCGAAGGCCTCGGCCCAGGCCTTGGGTGGGTCGCCGCTGATGACCTCGACGCCGGGCAGGTCCTCATCCACGATCACGAGATCGGGCAGGGGGGCGTCACCGGGCACGCTCATCGGTAACCCCTTCCCATCGCAGTCCAACGGATCATCCCCACGCGTGTGGGGCAGGAAACCGCCTCACTATACGCCAGGTCAACCATGGGTTGATCGTTTTTTGCGCGTGCCGGGGTAGATCTCGGAGGTGTAGTCGACGCCTGCGGCGTCCAGTATGCGTGGGTCGGAAAAATCTGCGTCCGTATCAGCACGAATATGTGGCCAACATCTTGGCTGGTGCAGCCCGCAGCGAGCTTTGCGAGCACGTCGACCTCTCGGCTCGTTACCCGCCACTTCTCGTGATCGCAGCGGGAGTCCCTCTCGGCGTTGACCGCGCGATGAAGACGATCCGTGCGCGTCGGCAGACCGGACTGCGGGGCGGTGGTCCGGTCAGGCATTGGTCGTGGCCCGTCCCGGCAGGAGGAAAGCCGGCAGCGCACCGGCCAGGACGCTGGCGATCAGTATCCAGAACGTGTGCCCGAAGGCCCGCTGGACCGCCCCGGATCCACCGGCTTCGTCTGCCGAGCCCAGTCGCCACTGCAGAACGGCGCTGACGAGGGCGACACCCAGGGCTCCGCCGAGTTGCAGCACGACGCGGCTGGCGCTGCTGGCGTGGGAGATGTGGGTTCGGTCAAGTCCGTGGTAGGCGGCGCCGAGGATGAGCACGGTGACAACACCGACGCCGGCGCCGCGGATCACCAGGGCGGCTCCGAGCAGATATGGGTTCGGATCGCCATGCGTCGCAACGAACGGCAGGGACCCGAGCGCGGCCAGGCCGAGGCCTGCCAGGACGACAGCGCGGACCCCGAGCCGGCTGGTCAGACCGCCGCTGGCGGATCGGGCCAACAGGGCACCGACTCCCTGGAGTCCGAGCACTGCCCCGGTGGCCAGCGTCGAATAGCCCAGCACGCGTTGGTAGTACAGAGGCAGCAGGATCAGGGCGCCGTAGAAGTAGATGCCGGCGAGCAGCATCAGGGCACCGGCGCCAGCGAACGTGGGCCGGGCGAACAGGCGGACGTCGATCGCCGCCGCGGGTGCCCGCAGCGCGTGCCGGACGAACGCGGCCAGCAGAACGACGCCGGCCAGGATCGTCAGCGTCGCCCGCGTGATGTCCCCGCCGGGGCCCCCGATCGTTGACAGTCCGTACACCAGCAGGGAGAGCGCAGGGGAGAGCAGCAACAGCCCTCTGACGTCGAGCGAACCTCCGCGGGTGGGGGCGTCGTGGGGCAGGGTCGCCGCCGCCAACGCCAGCGCGATGAGACAGATCGGAACGTTGACGAGGAAGATCCAGCGCCAGCTCAGATGGGCCAGGACGAGGCCGCCTACCGCCGGCCCGACAACCGGTGCGACAACGGCCGGGATGCCGATGGTGGCCATCGCCCGTCGCGCTCCCTCGGGCCCGACGGCGCCGAGGAGAACGGTCTGCAGGACCGGCATCGTCATCCCGGCGCCGAGGCCCTGCAGGATACGGAAGGCGATCAGGCTTTCCAGGTTCCAGGCCAGTGCGCACAGGGCCGAGCCGATGAGGAACAGGCCGAGCGCGGTCATCCACACCCTGCGGCCGCCGTAGCGGGTGACCCCCCAGCCAGTGGCGGGTATGGCGATCGCCGCCGCCATGGCGTAGCCGGTAACCACCCACTGGTGTTGTCGACAGTGCGGCGTCGAAGGTCAGCGAAAGCCGATCGATCGCGACGTTGACGATGGTCGCGTCCAGCAGTGGCAGCACCGCGCCGAACAGAAGGGCGACGACAAGCCGCCGGGCGTCCACCGTGGGTTCGGGTCGGGCTGGTTCGACCCTGATCTGTTGGAGCACTCCGTCCCTCCACCCCTCGTCGGGAGCGTGTGAATTGCACGCATCGAACCGTACGCGAGATGCATGCAAAATGCACGCTAGTCTTGGAGTGGTGGGAGACGAACCGAGCGAGCGGCTGGACGCGGGACTGGGTGAGCTGCTGCAGCGACGGATGCGGTTGGGCCGGTACTCGGATCTCGTCGCCGATAGTTGTCGCCGCGGTCAGCTTCGGTGCTCAGAGGCGGGCGCCCTTGCGTTGGTTGCAGCGGCGGCACAGGAGTTGCAGGTTGTTGAGGCTGCTCGCGCCGCCGCGGCTGTGCGGGATGACGTGGTCGAACTCCAGGTACTCGCGGGCGTGGCACTGCGCGCAGGCGCCGCCGTCGCGCTGCCAGACCGCCGCCTTCACCTCCTGTGGGATGGTCCGGCTGTCGCGCGCCCCGGGGGCGATGACCAGTCGGCGGGCGACCCGCATCGTGCCGGAGAGCACCGCGGCGACGTACTCGGGATCGTCCACCCGGTAGGTGCCGCCGCCTTTGGCCGTCGTCGCGGAGATGACCACATGGCCCAGGGCGGCTGTCACCTCGACGAGCTTTCCCCAGGCGACCTCGCTGCCGCTGCCGTTGACCGCCAGGAAGCGAAGCTTGCTGTTGCTGGCGACCAGCCGTCCCTGGGTTTCCTTCGTCCCGCTGGCTAGCTGGCGGATGTGGACGACGCCCTGGTCGAGATGCACGATCTCGTCGAGGCCGAGGTGCAGCGTGGGTGAGTGCACCGTCGGCAGTTTCCCGGCGCGCAGATGGGACAGCTCCAGGCCGCGGCGCAGCCTGCCCCGCATGTTGTCGATGGCCGGATCGCGCAGGCCGAGTCGGCGGACCTCGCTCTCGAAGAACGCGACCTCGGAGTCCTCGATGATCCCGTCGTCGAACGCGAACGTGACGACGCGCTGCAGATGCCCCAGGACGACCGACCGGTGAATGGCCTGGCCCATGGCCGCCGGCACCCGGTGAAACCGCAGCTCAGCCCACAGCTGGTCCATCGCCGCGGAGCCCTGCGCGCCCGGGCGGGGCGCCGACCCCGGCGCGGTTCCCACCACCTGGGCGAGCCGGGTCTGCCAGCCGCCGAGAAGCTGCCGGATCTGGATCTCACAGGCCGGACACGGCGCGGACGGCGCCAGCGTCTGATGTCCCAGCGGGCGCCGCTCGGCCTGCCGGGCGCCGCAGCGTTCGCAGCAGCCGGAGCCGGGGGCGACCCGCGGTCGCCGCTGCTC
>NZ_JALKFU020000569.1 GCF_023242965.2 Frankia sp. AgKG'84/4 | reverse complement strand
CGGTTTCGGTCGGCGTGGTCTCGGTCCGTGCCGGTTTCGGTCGGCGTGGTCTCGGTCCGTGCCGGTTTCGGTCGGCGCGGTTTCGGTCGGCGCGGGGCGCGTCTCGCCGGTGGCGAGCAGGTCGCGGATCTCGGTGCGCAGGCGGGTCTCGTCGCTGAGGACCAGCTCCTGTGCCGCCTGCTGGTCCGCCGGCGGCGACGTCGCGCGTCGGCGCAGGTCGTTCGCCTTGGCGAGCGGGAGGACGACCGTGCAGTAGACGGTCCCCGCGACGAACATGAAGGTCACCAGGCTGTTGAGGAACAGTCCGAAGTGGAACACGCTGTGGTTGAGGGCGAACGTGAGACGCGCGAAGTCCGGTTTGCCGCCGACGGCGGCGACCAGCGGGGTGAGCAGATCGTCGACCATCGCCTTGACCACCGCGGTGAAGGCCGTGCCGATGATCACCGCGACGGCCAGGTCGACGATGTTGCCGCGCAGCAGGAATTTCCGGAAGCCCGCGAGACCGGGGCGGACCAGGCGCACGGAGGGTTCGACGATCACCCGCCCGCGTCCGACGACCCTGCTGACACCGCTCACTGCTAACTTCCAGGCCAGGGGGGCAGGACGAGCGCCGGGTGGCCGCCGTCGCGCGGCGGCGCACCCCGCCCCGTGCCGACGGCCGACCCGACGTCCGTGCGTTATCGCCGGCCACCCAGGGAGCTAACCCGACAATTCGCCTATTTCGCCCTCACCTGGCACCATCAGGGCTGCCGGGACCTGCCGTCCGTGTGCGCCTTGGCCGCGCGAAAGCCCAGCTCCAGGTCGGCGATGATGTCCTCGGTGCCCTCGATGCCGACGGAGAGCCGGATCAGGCCGGGTGTCACTCCGCTGTCCGCCTGCTGGGCGGGCGTGAGCTGGGCGTGGGTCGTCGACGCCGGGTGGATCGCCAGCGAGCGGACATCGCCGACGTTGGCCAGGTGGCTGTGCAGCGTCAGGCCCTCGAGGAAGGCCCGGCCGGCGTCCTCGCCGCCCTGGATGCCGAACGCGAGCACCGCGCCGGCGCCTCGCGGCAGGTAGCGCTGTGCCGCCCCATGCCAGCGGCTCGAGGGCAGACCCGGGTAGGCGACCCACTCCACCTCGGCGCGCTCCCGCAGCCAGCTGGTGATCACGAGGGCATTGGCGCTGTGCCGCTGCATCCGCAGCGACAGCGTCTCCAGTCCCTGGAGCAGCAGGAACGCGTTCGTCGGCGACAGGGCCGGGCCCAGGTCGCGCAGCAGCCGGGTGCGTGCCCGCACGATGTAGGCGGTCTCGCCGAACGCCTCGTGGAAGACGATGCCGTTGTAGGCCGGGTCCGGCGTGGTGAAGCGGGGATGGCGTCCGCCGGCCCAGTCGAAGTGCCCGCCGTCGACGATGACCCCGCCGATCGACGTCCCGTGTCCGCCGATGAACTTGGTCGCCGAGTGCACCACGATGTCCGCGCCGTGTTCGAGCGGACGGGCGAGGTACGGCGAGGCCAGGGTGTTGTCGATGATCAGCGGCAGCCCGGCGTCGTGGGCGAGCTCGGCGATGGCGGCGAGGTCCAGCACGTTGCCGCGCGGGTTGCCGATCGTCTCGCCGTAGAGCGCCACGGTGTTCGGCCGGATCGCGTCCCGCCAGGCGCCCGGGTCGTCCGGGTCCTCGACGAACGTCGTGGTGATGCCGAACTCGGGCAGGGTGTATCGCAGCAGCGCGTAGGTGCCGCCGTAGAGCGAGGCCGCGCAGACCAGGTGATCGCCGGCACCGGCGAGGTTGAGCAGCGCCAGGGTGATCGCCGCCTGGCCGCTGGCCGTGGCGAGCGCCGCCACCCCGCCCTCGAGATCGGCGACGCGCCGCTCGAGGGCGTCCTGGGTGGGATTGACCACCCGGGTGTAGGTGAAGCCGACCTCGGCCAGCGAGAACAGGTCGGCCGCGTGCCTGGTGTCGTCGAACACGAACGACGTGGTCTGGTAGATCGGCACGGCGCGGGCGCCGGTCGCGGGGTCCGGCGCGGTCCCGGCGTGGATCTGCCGGGTCTCGAAGCTCCACCCGGTCGGGGCGTTCACCTTCGTCACTGATGTCCCTTCGGGGGGTCGACGTCGGCGTAGTGGCGGCGGGCCACCTCCGGATGGCTGCGCAGCCAGCTCTTGAGGGTGTTCTCGCCGTGCTGCGCGAAGATCGGGTTGTCCGGGTCCGGTGGCGACGGGTCGTCGATCTCGCGGGCCAGCTCGGCTGGCAGCGGCACCGGTTCCAGCGTCGCCGACAGCCGCGGGCCGAAGAAGTACGCCACGGACAGCCGCTCGTGGCCTGGCGGTGGGCTGACGACCCGGTGCACGGTGGCACGGTAATAGCCGCGGGTGGCCAGCTCGAACATCTCGCCGATGTTGACGACGAAGGTCCCGGGCCGGGGCGCCGCGTCCAGCCAGCCGCCGGCACCGTCCGCGACCTGCAGCCCGGGGCTCGCCGGCCGCGGGCCGTCGGCGGCCAGCGACCGGACGTCGTCCTGCAGGACGAACGTGACGAACCCGCCGTCCTTGTGCGAACCGACCCCCTGGTCGTACTCGGCGGGATGCTTGTCCGCCGGGGCCAGGTAGCGGATGAGTTTGACGTGTGAGCGGGGCTCGTGGGCGAAGGACCGGTCGAAGTGGCCGGCGGGCAGGCCGAGGGACTCGGCGAAGGCCCGGACCAGCGACCGGGACAGCTCGCCGAGCCGGGTCATGTGGGCGAGTACCGCCGCGCGCAGCTCGGGCACCTGCCGGGGCCACTGGTTCGGCCCGTCGAGGCGCAGGTAGAGCGGATCGTCCGGGCCAAGCGTCCGGGCCGGGCGCTCGTCGGAGATGTCGATCTGCTCGCGCAGGTCGGCGCTGCCCCGGGTGATCTCGTGGCCGAGGCGGGTGTAGCCGCGAAAGTGCGGCGAGTGGATGTTCTCGATCTCCAGCTTCGCCGCCGCCGGCAGCCGGAAGAAGCGGCGGCTCACCTCGAGCACGGCGCCGGTCTGCGCGGCCGGGATGCCGTGCCCGGTCAGGTAGAAGAAGCCGGGGCCGTGACAGGCCCGGCGAAGCGCGTCGAGGAAGGCGCCGCGTCCGGCGGTGCCGGCGAGGAAGGGGCCGATGTCGAGCGAGGGCAGGTCCCGGCGGGCCGCTGGCATCCGACCACGGTAGATCCGGTGCTCGGCAGTGGTCCAGCGGCCGAGGCCGCGAGCCGATTTCCCGAAGGGCTCGAAATGGACCCAAAGGTCCGGTTAGGCTGTGCCCGCACAAGCGGACTGTACGGTTCACTTCTTCGGGCGAGGGATCGAGGCCGATGACCAGCGGGGCGACGGAGTCGACGACGGCGGGCTCAGCGGTGAGCGGGACGGCGGGACCGGCCGCGGCCGGCCCCGCC
>NZ_JALKFU020000568.1 GCF_023242965.2 Frankia sp. AgKG'84/4 | reverse complement strand
GGAGCGGGCGGACCGGCGAGTTCCAGCACGATCGGGTCCTCCGGCGTCGTCGGCGCCGGGCGGGCCTCGATCCCGACGGCCCGCAGCAGCCCGCGGACCTTCCCGCGCTCGGCGGGCAGGGTGACGAGCACGTCCGCGCCGTCAGCGCCGGCGCGGGCGGTGCGCCCGCCGCGGTGCTGGTAGGTCTTCGCGTCCTCGGGGGGCCCGAGGTGGATGACCAGCCGGATGCCGTCGACGTGGATGCCGCGGGCGGCCACGTCGGTGGCGACGAGGACCCGGTAGAAGCCGTCGGTGAACCCGGCCAGTGCCCGGGTTCGGGCTCCCTGCGGCATTCCGCCGTGCAGCGGCTCCGCCGGCACGCCGGCGCGGCTGAGTGACTCGGCGATCCGGTCGGCGTCGCGCTGGGTCCGGACGAACACCAGGGTGCGTCCCGATCCGCCGGCGAGCGCCGTGACCAGGGACACCTGCGCGGCCCGGTCGGGCGCCTCCAGCGCGTGCCGCTGCAGGGTGGTGACCTGCGAGGTCTCCGAGTCGATCGCGACCAGGACCGGGTCGGGCAGGTAGTCCCGCACCAGGACCTCGACCTCGCGGTCGAGCGTGGCGCTGAACAGCAGGCGCTGCCCGTCCGTCGGGGTGGAGTCGAGCAGGGCCCGCACCGCCGGCAGGAAGCCGAGGTCGCACATGAAGTCGGCCTCGTCGAGCACGGTCATCTCGATCGCGCCGAGCTCGCAGGCGCCGCGCTCGACGAGGTCGGTCAGCCGGCCCGGCGTGGCGACCACGAGGTGCACCCCGCGGCGCAGGACCGATACCTGCCGGCTGATCGACGTTCCGCCGTAGACGGGCGCCAGGCGCAGGTTCAGCGCCCGGGTCAGCGGCTCGAGCGCGTCGCTGACCTGCTGAGCTAGCTCGCGGGTCGGGACGAGGACGAGGGCGCGTGGCCGGCGTGGCGTGGCCGGCCCGCCCGCCGCGAGGCGCGCGAGGATCGGCAGCCCGAACGCGAGGGTCTTACCGGAGCCGGTCTTGGCCCGGCCGAGGACGTTCTCCCCGGCCAGGACGTCCGGCAGCGTGGCGGCCTGCACCGCGAACGGCGCAGCTATGTCACGGTCCGCAAGCGCCTTGATGAGCCGCTTGGGCAGGCCGGCGGCCTCGAAGGTCTCCGCCGGGGGCCGCGGGTCGCGGGTGGTGATGAGGGGAGCGGCCGGACGCGCCGGGCCGCTGAAGCGGGAGCCGCTGTTGCGGGAGCCGCGGCCGCCGCCACGGCTTGCGCCGCTCGCACCGCCGCGGCCCCTGGCCGGGCGCGGCTGGCGATGGGCAGCAATAGACTGGGAGTTTCCGTGCTGAGACAGAGGGATCCGCCGATCAGGTCAGGGCCACCATGAGATCAGTAGGACAGGTGCGATGGTCCGCACAAGCCCGTTGCATCGTCCGGCGGCCGGGGTACGGCCGGCTCCGCGACCGGACCCAACGGCGGGAATTGCCCCGCTTTGGCGCTCGCACCGACCTCGCACACCCAGCCATTCAGCCGGGCGCGGACAGCCGCTCGGGCCGTCGTCGTGACCACGGTACCTCGGCGATCCCCTGAGCGGGACCCGTTGGCAGGGTGCAACGAGCCAGTGCATCCCTGTCTGCGGTGGTCTGCCCCGTCACGGTGCGGCGATACCCCGGGGATCCACGGCGTGGTCCTCCGTACTGGGTGAGCTGTTGTCACCACGTTGCCGGGGGTCCGTCGACGCGGCGCCGTCCCCCGCGCCGGTGCTGCGTGCGGCGGTGGTCCGGGCTGCCCAGGCGAGCAGCGCGAGGACACCCACGATCATCAGATACGAGCCGATGACATGTGCGGACGGCGTGTGCGCCGCGGCGAGCCGCACCGCGATGTAACCCAATGTGATCGTGGCGGCGGTCAGGGAGGCGACAAGGGTCACCTTCGGGACCGTCGGCCTGAGCCGACCGGCGAAGGTCCCCGGCCCACCCGGCGCCAGCAGGCAGGAGAGCACCAACGGCGTGCCGATGGCAGCGGTCACGGCCAGAACGGCCGCCGTGCTGCGGTGCGGAGTGACGAGAAACCAGGTGGCCGTCGCGAACACGGCGATCGGCACGGGGGAGGGGCGACGATCGGCCCTGGCCCCGGCGGCGTCCCGCGCGGCCGGCACGCTCAGCGCGAGCAGCGGGGCCACCAGCACCAGCAGGTAGTGCCACCAGAGGACCGGGGAAGCGAGCAGGCCGGCGACGACCGCGCCGGTGAAGGCGAGGCGTTCGTCGTGCCCGCGCCACAGGGCCAGGGCGCAACCGGCGAGCACGGCCAGCGCCGAGCACCGGGCCAGGGCGTTCGCCCCACCCATGGGTAGGCCCACGTTCGCCAGCAGTCCGGTCAGGCTCACCCCGGTCAGCGCCTCCGCCCGGCCGAGCTGGCCCAGCATCGTGAAGTAGCTCGCCGTGCCGAGCGGGCTGACCAGCTCGCCCACGCCGAGCAGGGCCGCGAGCAGCGCCACCGCCACCCCCGCGGCCCGCCAGCGCCGCGCCAGCACCAGCCACAGCAGCACCGGGGCGAGGAAGACCTTGCTGTAGACCGCGAGAGCGACGGCCACGCCCGCGCTGAGGGGATGGTCGCGGCGGCGCCACGCCAGGGCGAGGGCGGCGAACAGCCACGCGTTGAGCGTCCCCATCTGGAGCCCGATGACCGTCGTCGAGGCGGTGACGACCAGTGCGTACACCCGCCAGTCCCGGGCCCCGGTGAGGCGCACGCCGGCCAGCACCGCCAGCATCGACCCGGCGACGAACACCGTGTCCGCCGCCGGTAGGCCCGAGAGCACCGCGAACGGCCAGGCGGTGAGGTACGGGTAGACGAAGGCGTAACCCGAGGACACGGCCGTGGTACCCGGCGTGGGATAGGGATCGCGTCCGTCGCGGACGGCGCGGCCGGCCCGGAGGAAGACGTCCACGTCGAAGTGGCCGATGCGGATGACCATCCCGAACCAGGCGAGTGCGATCACAGCGGCCAGCGCGAGCGCCGCCAGTGCGAACCTGCCGGTCGGCCTGGCGCGTTCGGGCCGGACCGACCGGCCGGCCGGTCGCGCCGGGCGTCGCGATGTGGCGGCCGTGACAGCCCGGACGGGCCAGGCCGGGCGCCGGGACCGCGCCCGGCCGCCGACACCTGGATCGGCCTGCTTCGGCTTGCGGCGCCCGGCAATGGCCCGGTCAGGTGGTTCGCGACGGCTCGATGTGACGGGCAGAACAGCCCGCCGGGGGGACCGGCGCTGACCCGATGTGACGGGTATGACGGCCCGCTCGGGCCAGGCCCGCCGGCCGACCTCCCCCGAACCGGCGACCCCGCCCGGCGGTGGCTGCTGGTCGTGCGCCGAACCGCGCGCCCGGTCGTGCGG
>NZ_JALKFU020000567.1 GCF_023242965.2 Frankia sp. AgKG'84/4 | reverse complement strand
GGTCGACGCCGAGCCGCCGAGCGCGACGAGGATCTCGCGGGCCCCGCTGGCCAGCGCGGCCGCCAATGCCTCGCCCAGGCCAACGCTCTGGGCGCCGAGTGGGTCCGGCGCGGCCATCAGCGGCAGGCCGCTGACCCGGGCCAGTTCGACCACCGCGACGCCGTCCGGCAGCGCCAGCCACGCACCGTCATGGGCGCGCCCGTCGGGACCCGTCACCCGCACCGGCCGACGCGCCGCGCCGGGAACCGTCGCGGCGAAGACGTCGAGGGTGCCCTCGCCGCCGTCGGCGACAGGCAGTTCGACGACCTCGTCACCGGGACGCCGCGACCGCCAGCCCGCCGCCAGCGCTGCGGCGGCCTCGGTGGCCGAGGCGGACCCCTTGAACGAGTCGGGGGCGATCACCACCCGGCGCGCGGGTTCGACCGGCATGCGGTTCAGCCGTGGACGGGCATCGCCGACGGCGCGGGGGACGACGAGGCGACCGGGCCCGCGAGCCAGGCATCGATGCCCGCGAGCGCGGCGGCCCGCACCGGTCCGGGAGCCGCGCCGGCCAACACCGAGCTGCGGGCACAGGCCGCGAGCGCCTCGTCCGACAGCCCGAGCTCGCGGCGGCACAGCTCGTACTCCTCCAGGCAGGTCGGCCCGAACAGCAACGGGTCATCCGCGTTGATCGAGCAGCGCACACCCGCCGCCAGCAGTGCGGGCAGCGGATGCGCCCCCAGGGACGGCACGACCGACAGCAGCAGGTTCGACGTCGGGCAGACGTCCAGGCAGATCTCGCGTTCGAGCAGCAGGTCGACGAGCGCAGGATCCTCGACCGCGCGGATGCCATGCTGGAGCCGGTCGGCGCGCAGCGTCTCGATCGCGCCCCGCACGGAGGCTGGGCCGTCGAGCTCCCCGGCGTGCGGGGTGGACAGCAGGCCGCCGTCGACAGCGACCCGGAACGCCTCTTCGAACGGCTCGGGCGGCCAGCCGTTCTCGTCGTTGTGCAGACCGAGGCCGACCACACCGTGGCCGGCGTAGCGCAGCGCGGTGCGGGCCACCTCAACCGCCCGCTCGGACGAGTCGAAGACCCGGTCGACGGCGGCCATCCAGCGAACGGTGACGCCGTGGCGGGCGGCGGCCAGCTCCGACCGGGCCAGCACGGCCTCCCAGGCCGCGTCGGCGGAACCGAAGACGCCGAGGTGCGCGTAGGGCCAGAAGCTGGGCTCGAGGTAGACGACACCCTCGGCCGCCGCGTCGGCGACCATCTCGTCCACGAGCCGCTCGAAGTCCGCCTGCTGACGGAACACCGGCAGGATGCCGCCGATCACGTCACTGAAGCCACCGAACTCGCTGAACCCCGTGGTGCGCGGCGTCGGGATGCCCGCGGCGGCCGCCAGGTCGGCCAGCGTGGCGGGCCGCATACCCAGCTCGAAGTGCAGATGCAGATGGCCCTTGGGCAGGCAACGCAGATCCCGCATCCCCGAAACCTATGCCGATCGGGGGTGCGGTGACCCACGGGGGCGCGATTGTTACCGCGTCTTCATGTCCCGCGCCGGGGCGGCGGCGCCGCTGCCTGGAGAACAGGCAGCAGCACCACGGCCGCCGTCCGGGAACCCCCGGTCCTACCAGCCGCCGGCGGGGCTGCCCGGCGTGCGCGGGGCGCCGAAGTCCGGCTCGTCGCTGTAGGCCTGGCTGCGGGTGGGGCCGCCGGACGTGGGCGGCTTGGAGTAGCCCGCCTCGTCGCCGAACTCCCGTCCGCCGGCCGGCGTGCCCGGGCCCTGGCCACCGGCCGGGGTACCGAAGCCCTGGTCAGCCGGGGTTCCGTAACCCTGACCACCGGCGGGGCCGCCGTAACCCTGACCACCGGCGGGAGCGCCATAGCCCTGGCCACCGGCGGGGGCGTCGAACCGCTGGGTGCCACCGGCGGCGTCCGGGCGGGGCACCTCGCCGCGCCAGGCACCGGTCTCGGTCCCGCGGTCCTCGATGAACGCCTTGAAGCGGCGCAGGTCCGCCTTGACCCGGCGGTCGTCAGCGCCGAGGACGGCGCCGGCCTTCTCGGCGAACCCTTCGGGCCGCCAGTCCATCTGCACGGTGACCCGGGTTTCGTCGTCGGTGAGCCGGTGGAAGGTCACCACGCCGGCGTGCTCCGGGCCGCCGGTGCTCTTCCAGGCGACCCGCTCGTCGGGAAGCTGCTCGGTGATGGCCGCGTCGAACTCGCGCTCCTGGCCGCCGACCTTGACCTTCCAGTGGGTGTGGGTGTTGTCGAGCTGCGCGATGGACTCGACGCCGTCCATGAAGTTGGGGAAGGACTCGAACTGCGTCCACTGGTTGTACGCGGTGCGGATCGGGACATGGACGTCGATCGATTCCTGAACCGTGGTCGCCATGTGTCCTCCTACCTCGTCCTGAGATGCAGTCATGACGCTCCTCCCCGGGCCGCCGCGTCTAACACACCCGTCGCGTGGTCCATCGCTGCCGGTTCCCGGCCGCAGGCACCCCGCGCGACGGGCCGGGTACGCGACGGGCGGGTACGCGACGGGCCGGGTACGCGACGGGCGGGTACGCGACGGGCCGGGTATCAGCCAGGACGGCGTGCCGTGGCCCGGGCGGCCGCGCGTGCCACGGCGGCCTCGGCGAAGCCACGGATGATCGGATGCGGCCGGCTCGTGTCCGGGCCGAGCTCGGGCTGGAAGAGCGTGGCGAGGAAGAAGGGATGGTGGGGCAGCTCCAGAATGCGGGCCTCGCCCGCCTCGTCGACCCCGCTGAACCGCAGCCCGTGGGCGAGCAGCGGGCCGAGATGGCCCGGATTGATCCCGTACGAGCAGAAGTACCGCTCGACCGTGCGGTCCGCGCCGATGACCCGTTCGGCGAGGGAGTCCCGGGTGATCAGAACGACGCCCTCGTGGCCGCTCAGCGCGCAGGCGATCGGCACGATCAGCGGATCCGGAGCCAGCGGGTCGACCTCGGCGTGCGCCGCGTCGGCCAGGGCGCAGACCGTGCGGGCGAACTCCAGCACCGCGTACTGGAGGCCCCCGCAGGTGCCGAGAAACGGGATGCCGCGCTCCCTGGCCACCCGGATCGCCGTGAGTGCACCCCGTTCACTGGCGTACGGGCCGCCGGGCACCAGCCAGATGCCGTCGAACCCATCCAACGCGGCCGTCGCGACCCCGCCCGGCGCCGCCTGGCCCAGGGCGATCTCGCCCGTCGGGTCCGCGTCGGTCGCGGTCTCGTCGGTCGCGGTCTCGTCGGTCGCGGTCTCGTCCGTCGCGATCTCGTCCGTCGCGATCTCGTCCGTCGGGAGCCAGTAGGCGTCGACGCGCAGGCCGTCGCGGCGGCGCAGCCCGTCGAGCAGGTCCGGCACCCGGCCGTGGGGCCGCCCCGCGGGGGCGGGGGGGGC
>NZ_JALKFU020000566.1 GCF_023242965.2 Frankia sp. AgKG'84/4 | reverse complement strand
ACTGCCCGAGCTGCCCGTCGTCGCGGCACCGACGGCGCCGGAGCCGGCCATCGCGGCGATGCCGGTGCCGCGGGCACCGGTACCCGACGAGGTGCACCGCCTGCCCACCATCGGGCGGGCCGGCGCGGTCATCACCGGCTGGCTGGGCCTCGCCGCCCTCGCCAGCCTCGGCCAGGCGGTGCTCACCGCGCGGATGCTCCCGCTGGCCGGGCGCGGCGCGCTGGTGGTGGTGCTCACCGTCTCCGCGTTCGGCGCGCTCGTCGGCGGCCTCGGCACCAACGTCGCGTTCCGGCACTTCTTCGGCCTGCCCGACCCACCGGTCTCCCTCGGCGACTACCTGGGCCTGACGCTGGCCATGACGCCGATCGCCGTCGTCCCCATCACCGGGGCGTCGATGCTCGTGCTCACCCTGTCCGGCGGTGCACGGGTCGACGCGGGCCTGGTGCTCGCGGCGGCGGGGCTCGCCGCGGCGAACATGCTCGCGAACCAGACGCTGGACGCGCTCAACGCCGCCGGCTCGATCCGGCTGGCCGCCGGGATCGTCGCCGGCACCGGGCTGGTTCAGCTGGGCCTGCTGGTCGTCGGGCCGCATCACCCCTCGCTGGAGCACATCCTGGTGGTCCTGGCCGCGGGATGGGTCGTGCAGGCCGTCGTCTGCGTGGCTGCCCTGGCCCGGTCGGGGGTGCCCACGCGGCCGCGGCACGACCAGGTGGCGTGGCAGCTGCTGATCGGGAAGGGGCTGCCGGCGCTCGGGCTCAACATGGGCGCGACCGTCGCCTTCCGGTTCGACCGCCTGCTCGTCGCCGCCTTCGGCGGCGCGCCCGCCGCGGCGGTGTACTCGATCGCGTCGGCGAGCTGCGAGGCGCTGCGCCTGCTGCCCGGCTCCGTCGGCCAGGTGGTGTTCCACCGCGCCGCCCGGGGCCGGCTGTCCCGACCGGCGCTGGCGCGGGCGACTCGCGTGGTCTGCGTGATCCTGCTGGTCGCCGCCGGCGTGCTCATGCTGCTCGCGCCATGGCTGCTGCGGACCCTGTTCGGGCCGGGCTACGCCGGGGCCGTCACGCCGATGCGGCTGCTGCTGGCGGCGGAACTGCTGCTGGCCCCGTTCCTGATCGAGTGCCGGGTGCTGACCGGCCTGGGCCGCACCCGCGCGGCCGGCGGAGTCGGCCTGGTCGGACTGCTGCTGTCGGTGGCGACCTATCCCGTCCTGGTGCCGTGGCTCGGGCCCGCCGGCGGCGCGATCGCGAGCATCGTCGCCTACACCCTCATGTCCGTCCTGACCCGCCTCGCGCTGCGCGGGGAGCTCGCACCGGGCGCCACCCCGGCGCAGCGGCCCGCGGAAGAACCACGACGTGACGGACCGCCGGCCACCCTCGGAAAGGGATCATCGTGACCACCAACCTCGCCGGCACGGACCGACCGTCCCCCTCCCCGCCGACGCCGGCGCCGGCGGACAGGCCGCGGGCCACCCTCGTCGTCCGCCCGGGCACGCACGGCCCCCGACTGGTCTTCTACCGGCAGGCCGCCGACGCCGACTACTGGGACCGGCTGTGGGACGACCAACCGGTGGACTACCGCCGGGCCCGCGGCGGGCATCTCCCGCCGCACCTGCGCCGGGCCGTGCGCCGCCACCTGCGCCCCGGCGGACGGGTGCTGGAGGCCGGCTGTGGGCCGGGGGAGTTCAGCGTCGCGATGGCGGCCCGGGGCTTCACCGCCGAGGCGGTCGACTGGGCGCCGCGAACCGTGGAGCGGCTGCGGACGGCGGCGCCGGAGCTGCGGGTGTGGCAGGGCGACGTCCGCCGGCTCGACGCGCCCGACGGGTACTACGACGCCGTCTACTCGCCCGGGGTCTGCGAGCACTTCGTCGAGGGCCCGCACGAGGTGCTGCGCGAAACCCTGCGGGTGCTGCGCCCGGGCGGGATCGCACTGGTCTCGACGCCCTGTTTCAGCCCGATGCTGCGGGTCGGCTCGATGCTGCGGGTCGGCTCGATGCTGCGGGTCGGCTCGATGCTGCGGGTCAGCCCGATGCTGCGGAGGGGTCCGGAGCGGGGCGCCGGGGAATTCTACCAGTACGCGTTCACCCCGGCGGAGCTGACCGTGGTGTTGCGCGAGGTCGGCTTCGAGCGGGTGCGGGCGCATCCCTACGGGGCGCTGGCCACCGTGCTGGAGTTCACCGGGCCGGGCCGGGCCGTGGCGGCCCGGGTCGAGCGCAGGCGGCTGCGGGTGCTGGAGGCCGGGCTGGACCTGCTCGGCGCGGCCCACCTGTCGGGGCGGGCCTGCCTGTGGGTGGCCCGGCGCCCGGATCCGTCGCCTCCCGGGCAACCGTCGCGCACCGCGGACCCGGCGCAGGCTCCGGTCACCGTTGAGGAGGAGCGTTCGGCATGAGGATCGCCACGTTGGTGAAGACCGGCGACGGCCCGCTGTGGATCATTCCGCAGGTGCTGGCCGAGCGGGCGGCGGGCGACGAGGTCGTCGTTCTGCTGCCGGCGCCGCACCACGCCGAGAGCCGGGTGGCGCGGGAACTGGCGGCACTGGGCGTCGAGGTCGTCGAGAGTCCCGCCCCGCTGCGCGGCGGGTCACCGCTCGCGCAGCTCGTGGGCGTCCGGCGGCTGCGGACGTTGCTGCGTGCCCTGGACGTCGACGTCGTGCACTACCACCTGTACGCCTCCGCCCTCGCGGCCCGGCTGGCGACGCTGGGCACCCGGATCACCCGGGTGCACATGGTCGCCGGACCGCTGTACCTGGACAACGGGCTGATCCGGCGGGTCGAGCGGGTCCTGTGCCGGCTTGACCACATGCTGATCGCGTCCAGCGGCGACATCGCGGCGCGCTACGCGGCGCTCGGCGTGCCGGCGCACCGGTTGCGCACCCTGTCCTACGGCGTTGACCTGGCGCGGTTCACCCCGGCCGACGAGCAGCGGCGCGCGCGGGCCCGGGCGGAGTTCGATCTGCCCGCTGACGAGTTCGTCGCCGTCTGCGTCGCGTACTTCTACCCGCCGAAGCGGCTCGTTCGGCCCGGCCAGGGCGTGAAGGGCCACGAGGTGCTGCTCGCGGCGTGGGCCCGGTTCGTCGAGCGGGGCGGTGAGGGCACCCTGATCCTGCTCGGCGGCGGCTACGGCGAGGCCGGCGAGCAGTACCGGGACCGGCTGCGGGCGTGGTCCGCGACGCTGCCGGGCGCGGACCGAATCCGCTGGGTGGAAAGCGTCACCGACGTGTCGCCGTACTACGCCGCGGCGGACGTGAACGTCGTGTCGTCCTGGTCGGAGAGCTACGGCGCCGGTGGGGAGGCGTCGGCCTGCGGGGTGCCGTCGGTGTCCACCCCGGCCGACGAGCAGCGGCGCGCGCGGGCCCGGGCGGAGTTCGATCTGCCCGCTGACGAGTTCGTCGCCGTCT
>NZ_JALKFU020000565.1 GCF_023242965.2 Frankia sp. AgKG'84/4 | reverse complement strand
TTTCCCCGCGAACGCACACCCATCGCACACCCCGAACATCACAGCCAGTCACCACCCGGAGATCTCAAACACCTTCTGAGAGCGTCGAAATGATGTCCGGGCGAGTCGACGCCAATTACGCAGGGTAAATTGCTGGCTGGCAGGCCGGGTGGCGTGCGGGTAGTGCGCGCGGGCTTCTGATCTGTGGATCCGCTGTGAAAGGAAGCGGATCGGCGTTCTTCCTGATGGCGTTCGGCGGATTACAGTGAGCTATGTGGAGTGGCGACACATAGCAGCATGGTGTGAAGTGGAACACATTGCGCTGGAGTGGCTACCGCGTGTTCTCGATGTACGTAGCCGGGTGCGCCTGTCGGTGGCGCTGGACTCGCCGACCTCGCCTCTTGGGTGCGGGCGCTCATAGGCAGGGCGATGGGCGCGCTGTCAACCAACGGTGGCCTCGGTACAGGGCCCAGTGGGAGCTGCTTTCGGACCTGCTGGGTTGAAGTGGGAACGGGCTCGCCCGGTCAGTAGCGCCAGTCGGCCGGGTCGACGGCGGCGCGCTCGGGGTCGAACGCGAGGCGGTAGCCGCGTTTGGCGACGGTCTGGATGAGCCGAGGGTCGCCGAGGGCGGAGCGCAACCGACCGACGGCGACCTCAACGGCGTGCTCGTCGCCGCCGCCGGGTGGGAGTAGCTCGCGGCGGGTGACGACATGGCCGGGCTGGACGGCGAGCCGGCGCAGGAGCGCCATCGCGGTGCGGCCCAGCGGCATGACCCGTTCGTTGTCGACGACGACGGCCTGGCCGCGGATGTCGATCCAGCCATCGGCGACGGGCAGGATCCGGCCGCGGCGCCGCGGGACCTGCTCGACGATCTCGCGGACCAGTGAGCCCAGGCGGGCACGCGGTGGCTGGATCACGGGCAGTCCCTGGGCGAGCAGCGGGCCTGCGGTCACCGGGCCGACGCAGGCGGTGATGACCGGGCCGAGGAGCGCCTCATGCACGGCGTCGCCCAGGCCCTGCTCGTCCGCGGCGCGCAGGAAGCTGATCGCCGCCGGCGCGCTGGTGAACGCGACCGCGTCGAGGTCGAGGGTGGCGACGGCATCGATGAGCCGCCGCAGCGGGACCAGGTCGTCCGGCACGGTCCACCGGTAGACCGGCACTTCGATGACGTCGGCGCCGGCCAGACGCAGCGTCTCGACGAGGTCGGGCAGCGGCTCGCCGTGCAGCTGCACGGCGATGCGCCGCCCGTCGAGGTCGTACGTCTCGATGAGGTGCTCCAGCACCTCGTTCGACGACTCCGACGCCGGTGACCAGGTCTCCCGGAGTCCGCAGGCGCGGATCGCCCCGCGCACCTTCGGCCCGCGCGCCAACAGGACCGCGCCCTCCAGCGCTTTGCTCAGCGGCTCACCGAGGTCCCAGGCGTCGGCGGCGTCCATCCAGCCGCGGAATCCGATGCCGGTGGTGGCGACGACGATGTCCAGCGGCGCGCTCAGGCACCGTTCGGTCGCCTCGCGTAGCTGGCTGTCGTCGGCGAGCGGCACGATCCGGATCGCCGGACCGTAGCGCACGCAGGCGCCGCGGCGTTCCAGCGCGGCGCCGAACTCCTCGCGCCGGCGGGCCGCGGTGATCCCGACGGTGTAGCCGGCCAGGGGTTCGACCCCGGTCGACCCGCGTGGGCCGCCAGGGCTGGTGTCGTGACTCACGGTGCTTTCACCTCGACCGATCCAGCCCGCGTCCGGACCTCGTAGACCGGCACGGCGACGCCCTCGACGTCCAGGCACCGGCCGGTGCGCAGGTCGAAGACCTGCTTGTGCAGCGGGGAGGCCACCGTCGGTTGCGCCGCCCTCGTGCCGACGAGGCCGCGGGAGAGCACCCACGCGCCGGAGAACGGATCCTGGTTGCCGAGGGCGAACAGGCTGCCGTCATGCGCGCGGAACACCGCGATCTGGACACCGTCGATCAGCGCGGCCACCCCCCGCTCGGGTACCAGGTCGTCGTAGCGGCACACGGTGGTCCACATCGAGTCAGCATCCTCCCACGGCCGGGCCAGGGCCGTCATCGCGCGGTGTCCAGGGCCGTGTCCGCGAGGTCCGCGGCGACGGTCGGACGTGGTATCGGCATCGGCAGCAGCAGCGGGCGCGGCTGGTCGCGTTCGGTGACGAACGAGATGCTCGGGTCGGGGGTGTCCGGGGCGTTGACGAACGAGACGAACCGGGCGAGTCGCTGCGGGTCGTCGAGCACCGCCGCCCATTCGTCCTCGTAGCCGGCGACGTGGCGCCCGATCGCCGCGTCGAGCTCGCCGACGATGCCGAGCACGTCGTCGATCAGCACTGACCGCAGGTACGCCAGGGGGTCGACCCCGTCGGCGGACAGCGACTCGACCCAGGCCGACGTGCGTTGCAGCCGGTCGGCGGTGCGGACGTAGAAGAGCAGGAACCGGTCGATCGTGCGGACGAGGGTGTCGGTATCGACGTCGGTGAGCAGCAGGTCGGCGTGGCGGGGGCGGAAACCGCCGTTGCCGCCGACGTAGAGGTTCCACCCGTTGTCCGTGGCGATCACGCCGACGTCCTTGGACCGGGCCTCCGCGCACTCCCGGGCGCAGCCGGACACCCCGGCCTTGATCTTGTGGGGGGCGCGCAGACCCCGGTAGCGCAGCTCGAGGCGGATGGCCAGCGCCACCGAGTCGCCGACGCCGAAGCGGCACCACGTCGACCCGACGCAGGACTTCACCGTGCGCAGCGCCTTGCCGTAGGCGTGCCCGGACTCGAAGCCGGCGTCGACGAGTCGCCGCCAGATCGCCGGGAGCTGCTCGACGCGGGCGCCGAGCAGATCGATACGCTGCCCGCCGGTGATCTTCGTGTAGAGCTCGAAATCGCGGGCGACCTCGCCGATGGCGATGAGCCGCGCCGGCGTTATCTCCCCACCAGGAATGCGCGGCACCACCGAATAGGTGCCGTTGCGCTGGATGTTCGCCAGGAACGCGTCGTTGGTGTCCTGCAGGGCCGCCTGTTCGCCGTCGAGAATGTGTCCGCCGATGAAACTGGCGAGAATGGACGCGACCGCCGGTTTGCAGACGTCACATCCCCGGCCCTGCCCGTACCGCGCGATCAGCTCGCTGAACGTGGTGATGTTCTCGACCCGGACGACGTCGGCGAGCTCCACCCGGGAATACTCGAAATGCTCGCACAGTGCCCGGCTGAGCGTGACGCCGCGCTCGGCGAGCAGCGTGGCCAGCATCGGGACGCACGAACCGCAGCCGGTGCCGGCCTTCGTGCACGCCTTCACCTCGGCGACGGTGCTCAGTTCGGACTCGTCGATCGCGGTGTCGATCGTCCCCCGGGTCAGGGCGTGACAGGAGCAGACCATCGCGTCGGCGGGCAGCGCCGCCGCGCCGACCGCGCCCGTGCCGCCGC
>NZ_JALKFU020000564.1 GCF_023242965.2 Frankia sp. AgKG'84/4 | reverse complement strand
AAGGTGCGCCGGCCCGACGGCGGCTGGAAGGCGGCCGCCGGGCAGGTGGATCAGTGCTGCTCGGCGACCTGCTCGCCAGAACGCGGCGCGACGCGGGCCGCCGGGGCGCCCGTGCTGTCCGCGCCCGGGTCGCCCTCCAGTGCGGGCTGGCGCTTCGCGATCGCCTCGACGACCTTGCGGGCGAGGTCCTGCGGGGCCAGACCGACCTCGGTCAGAACCTCGTCACGCTTGCCGTGGTCGAGGAACCGCTGGGCGATGCCGAAGTCACGCAGCGGCACGTCCACGTCGGCGTCGCGCAGCAGCTGGGCCAGCGACGAGCCGACGCCGCCGACCCGGCCGTTGTCCTCGATGGTGACGACGAGGTCGTGGTCGCGGGCCAGCTCGACCAACGCGGGCGGCAGCGGCTTGACCCAGCGCGGGTCGACGACGGTGATGCCGATGCCCTGGCTGGCGACCATGCGCGCCACCTCGAGGCTGGTCGCGGCCATCGCGCCGGCCGAGACCAGCAGCACCTCGCGGTGACGCGCCACCGCCGGCGAGCGGAACAGCACGTCCACGCCGCCGACCGTGTCGATCGCCGGCACGTCCGCGGCGACCTTGCCCTTGGGGAAACGGACCACGGTCGGGTGGTCGGTCACGGCGACCGCCTCCCGCAGCTCGGCGCGCAGGGTCGCGGCGTCACGCGGCGCGGCGATCGCGAGCCCCGGCACGACCTGCAGGAACGACAGGTCCCACATGCCGTTGTGCGACGCGCCGTCCTCCCCGGTGACCCCGGCCCGGTCGAGCACGAACGTCACGGGCTGGTGGTGCAGCGCGACGTCCATGAGGACCTGGTCGAACGCCCGGTTGAGGAACGTCGCGTACAGGCAGACGACCGGCTTGAGGCCGCCCATCGCGAGGCCGGCCGCGGAGGTGACCGCGTGCTGCTCGGCGATGCCGACGTCGAACACCCGGTCCGGGTACGCCTTGGCGAACGGGCCGAGGCCGACCGGCTGCAGCATGGCCGCGGTCAGCGTCACGACGTCGGGCCGCTCGGCGCCGATCTGGACGATCTCCTCGGAGAAGACGTTCGTCCAGCTCGTGGACTTCGACGTCGACACCGGCTTGCCGGTGACGGGGTCGATGACGCCGACGCCGTGGAAGTTGTCCGCGTCGTCCTGCTCGGCCGGCGGGTAGCCGAAGCCCTTGCGGGTGACGCAGTGGACGATGACCGGTCCGCCGAAGTCACGGGCGCGGCGCAGGGCCGACTCGACCGCGGCGACGTCGTGGCCGTCGACCGGGCCGACGTACTTCAGCCCGAGGTCCTCGAACATGCCCTGGGGCTGGACGACGTCCTTGATGCCCTTCTTGATGCCGTGCAGCGCGTCGAAAAGCGGCGCGCCGACCAGCGGCGTGCGGCCGAGGACCTGCTTGACGACGTCGAGGACCTGCTCGTACTCGGGCGCGAGACGCAGTGCGGCGAGATGGTCGGCGAGGCCGCCGATCGTCGGCGCGTAGGACCGGCCGTTGTCGTTGACGACCACGACGACCTGCCGGTCGTCGGCCGCGATGTTGTTCAGGGCCTCCCAGCACATGCCGCCGGTGAGGGCACCGTCGCCGACGACGGCGACGACCGCACGGTCCTCCCCACGCAGCGCGTAGGCGCGGGAGAGCCCGTCGGCGTAGGACAGGGCCGTCGACGCGTGCGAGTTCTCGATGATGTCGTGCTCGGACTCGGCCCGGCACGGGTAACCCGAGAGCCCCCCGCGCTGGCGCAGCCCGTCGAACTCGTCGACCCGACCGGTCAGCATCTTGTGGACGTAGGACTGGTGCCCGGTGTCCCAGAGGATGCGGTCGAACGGCGAGTCGAAGACTCGGTGGATCGCCAGCGTCAGCTCGACGGCCCCGAGATTGGGTCCGAGGTGGCCCCCGGTACGCGCGACAGCGTGGATGAGGAAATCACGGATCTCGGCCGCCAGGGTGCCGAGCTCCTCAGGGTCGAGGCGCTTGACGTCCTGGGGACAGCTGATCGTGGACAGAAGCGACACGGCGTGAACTCCCTCTCCCGAAAGGGGATCGGTTCGGGTCCGGCAAAGTCTACGCAGGTCATCGTGGGCCTCGCAGACGCCCAGACGACATGTGAGTTCCTTGTGGAACGCGGGGCTATGGACGGCAGCGCGGTAGAATCGGCCTCCCCCTCGCCCACTATTGGTCCAGATCCGGGTACGCAGACGAGTCCCCGCTACCCGGCGCGGCCCGACGCGACACGCCGCAGCGACCGGCCGGCGGCGCAGGCGAGCGAAGGACGCGAATCACCCAGCCGCCCGTTACCGAAAGCTAGGGAAGCGTCACTTCCGACGTCGCCGCCGAAGGTGCCAGCAACGCTACACATTCGACATGATGTGTCATCGGGAAAAGGTCAAAGGCGCGAAGCGAAACCAGTTCGTAACCAGACTGTGCGGCGACGGCGAGATCGCGGGCGAGCGCAACCGGGTCACAGGCGACATACGCGACGGCCCGCGGGCGGTAGGACAGCAGTGCCGTCATCACCTCCGCGCCGACGCCCGAGCGCGGCGGGTCGAGGACGGCGATGTCGAGGCCGCCGGCCGCCGGCCCGCCGCCGAGCAGACCGCGGACCGTCGCCGGCGTCACCCGAACCCCCCGCAGGGACACCTGCGGCAGGTCAGCCAGGTTCTCGGCGGCCGCGTTGACCGCCGCGGGATCCGACTCCATCGCGACGACCCGGCCGAGGGGACCCACGTCGGCGGCCAGGAAGGCGGCGAACAGCCCGGCACCGGCATACAGGTCGAGCGCGGTCTCCCCCGGCCGGGCCCGCAGCGCCGTCCGGACCGCCCCGACCAGCACCTCTGGGGCACGTGGGTGAATCTGCCAGAAGGCGTCCGGCCCCACCGTGAAGCGCCGACCCGCCACCTCCTCGACGACCGGGCCACCCTGGAGTGGGCGGTCCCCGGCACCGAGGTGGCCCGTGGGGGTACCCAAATCGGTCCGCCCGCTCCGCTCATCGCCGCCCGCATCGCCGCGCACCGCGACCGACACCTGGCCCGTCGATGGGCTCGCCGCGACCTCCACCGACTCCGCGCCGACGAAACGCCGCCCCGCCAGGGCCGCGGCGACCAGCGGATGGGCGATGCGGCAGTCCGGGGTCGCCACCACCTGGTGGGACCGGCTGGCCCGCAGACCGATCACGCCCTCGGCGGTGACGGCGAAGCGCATACGGGTCCGCCAACCCAGGCCGTCGTCCGGCGCGGCCGACCGGGGGCCGACATCCGCCCCGGCCTCGACCGGGGCCGCCTCGACCGGGACCGCCTCGACCTCGACGGCCACCTCGACGCCACCGAACCGGCGCAGGGCGTCGGCGACCACCTCCGCCTTCCCCCGGCGTTGGGCCACGAGGTCGGCGTGCTGCCAGTCGCAGCCGCCGCAGC